>CAYUSC010000023.1:0-28460 GCA_964447265.1 uncultured Candidatus Brevefilum sp. | reverse complement strand
TTGCCCAGGAACATCATGGTCACAAAAATCCCATTGGCGCGGCCCCGAACCAATGGCTGGGCCTCATTCGCCAGCCAGGTCGAGAGGTTGGAGGGGATCACACCCATCCCAAAACCAACCAGCATTTCACCAACCACGATCAGCGTCCAATCCCGCGCCAACGCCAGAGAAAGGAAACCCAGGCTGTATACCAGGAAACTCACCGTATTGATCTTCATGTAATCATAACGCCGGTTGATCCACCCATAGATCAGGCCGCCAAGGAAGGAGAAAATGCCCGCAAAAGCGCTGATCAACCCCGCCTCAACGCTTCCAGCGCCAAGCAACCCTTGCAGGTAAGTGGCAATAAAAACCGGCGCTGACATAAAAGCCAATTGGTTCAACATAATAGCAATGAAGATATAGATCGAGACGGGCTTGAATTTTAACTTGGTTTTCACGGCTTCGGATTCATGAGCAACGACTTCCTCAGGCTCATGGATGAAGATCGCTGCCAGCGGGGCGATAAGCAGAGTGGGGAGATAGGAAAGGAACGAATAATGCCAATTCACATTCGCCAGATAACCACCGAGCGTCATAAAGACCACCCCGGCAAACCCCGTGAAGGCATATACCTGCCCCATGTATTTAGCGCGTTCATCCCCGGTGAACAAATCCCCCACCAGGGAGTTAGTCGCCGTCATTGAACCTGCAATGCTGAAACCAACCAGAACCCGGGTCACCAGAATTGTAAACAAAGTTGGCATCAAGGTTGCCAGGCTGCCCCCCAGGCCGCCCAGGATCAGCGAGCCAACCAGAATTGGTTTCCGGCCAAATCGATCCACCAGATAGCCCATCACCGGGCCGCCCAATACAACAAATAAAGCGGGCAAGGTCAGTACCATGGAAGTCCAGAAAAATATACCGGGGACATCCTGAAAGGTCTCCCGGATAGCCGGCAGCCCCGGTGATAGGCTCGATCCGGCCATCAAAGCCAGATTAGCCCCTAGCAATAATACGATCCGGCCAACAGGGCTGATCCTGGCGGTTCTTTCGGAATTGGTCATAAATGCAGACTCCAATGGTTTGGATAATAACTTATCTCAAGTATAGAACAGAAAATCAATCGTGCAGGTCGGTTTGCTGGGAGAGGTACCAAGTGATAGTCAGAACCACAATCCCCGCCCCAATCCACTGCAAGAGGGATTCAGGTTTTTCACCCAGAATCAGCCAGCCTGCAAAGATCGCCGCAACCAGCCGGACAGCCAGCATGCTGCTGACCAGCGGCGCACCCAGTTCCCGGATAATGGCGATATGGCCGATTTTGATCCCTATTTCCATGACGAAGGCATAGAAAAGGATCACCAGAATGGACTTCCAATCCATGACCAGGAATGCGGACCAATCTTCCCTGAAAATCAAACTCAAAACCAGAACGACCACGCCGATTGCCCCGACCTGAGAGATATAGACCGCCTCAAACGGCAGACCGATCCGCTGACCATATTTGACGATGACCATATATGCGGCAATCCCAAAGGTCGCCAACAGCGCCATGCCCAGGCCGATCCAGTCACTTTGGGTGAGCAGCCCCACCATCGGTTGGTTCTGTAACCCGCCGAAGATCAGCAGCAAACCGCCAACCATTGAAATCGTGATCGCCGGAACGGTGAATTTCGGCAGTTTGGCCCGGTTAACATACCGGTCAAAAAGGACCACAAAAAACGGCGCCAGAAGGTTTACCATCTGGGCCAGATAAGTCTGGGTATACCGGCCGGAAAGTGTCCAGAAAATCGTTCGTGTTACAACAATGAACACCAACAGCCAAAGGGTCTTGGATCGCCAAAATTCTTTTGGCACTCTGGGGATTGTGAAGCCCGCCATGATGGCGAAAGCGATCAGGTCGCCAAGCGCGACCGTTCCAAGCGCCGGCAGCCCCACCACGGTCTGAACATATCGCAAGGGCGCCATTGTGCCGCCGATGACCACATGGACCAAAACCGTCAGAAGAACCCACCCCCAGAATTTTTGTTTTTTATCAGCCTTATCTTCTACCATTAATAACCTCATTTCCCGGATTGGGCATCCGGGCTGCGTTGAAGCAGGATGATCGCGACGATCACAATAATCCCGCCAAGCCATTGATAAACGGTCAGCACCTCATTTAAGAAAATTGTGGAGATCAACACCGCCACAACTGGTTGTAAGGTGGAGACCACCGAACTGCGCGCCGACCCCAGCATCTGAATGCCGACATTCATGGCAAAGATCGGAACGAGGGTTCCAACAATCCCCATCGTGAACAGATAAATCCAGCCTTTAAGCGACTGAGGCGCAGAAAAACCATAAATAGCAATCAACCCCAAGCCGACCACCATCGCGCCGGTCATCACCCAGGTGGAGCCGAGCTGGCGGTCAGCCATCCCGGCAAAGACCTTTTCGCTCATCAACATATATACAATAATCGCCAGGCCATTGAGAACCGTCAGGATGATCCCGAGCAGGTCCAGTTCCATCGGCTGTCCAAATCGGGCCACCGTCAGGGTCAGCCCAATCACCGTCATCGGCAATCCCAGCCACCAGAGGCGCGGGACAGGTTTTCGGCGGATAAGGTGATAGATCACCACCAACGAAGGATAAAAGAAGAGGATGATCACATAAATTGAAGATGGCAGCCGGCTCAAAGCCAGAAGGGCAAATAAACTCGCCATCGAATAAAACCCACCCAAAGCCAGAAGCCACCCCAACTGACTGGGAATAACCTTTCCGTCACGTTTACTCGCGAAAGTAATCACCCACATAAACGGGGCAGCGATCAGAAAGCGCCAGACAGCGATATGGCCAGGCGTCATGCCGGCCTCACCGGGCAGAATTTTCATCAGGATCGTCGTGACCCCCAGCCCAATCGCCGAGATGGACATGAGCAAAAGGCCAAGTTGTTTTTTGTGCAAATCTTCCTCCAGATAAACCAGCGTTTATTATACTGGTTCCGCTTCCATAAACCCACAGCAAACCAAAATGGATGTGTTATTCTCTAATTTGACTTATCTTGATAAATAGAGTAATATTTATCTTAATAGCCCACCCCCCTGGGGGTGGGGGTCAGAAGGAGAGAAAAAGTATGGCGCATGACCACAAAAATGAAATCCTAAGGCTCAAAACGATAGAGGGGCACATCCGTGGGATTCAAAGGATGCTGGAGGAGGATAAATATTGCATCGACATTATCCGCCAGATCCAGGCCGTCCAGGGTGCGCTCAACAAGGTCAGCGCCCAAATTCTGGATGGGCACCTGAACTCCTGCGTTCTGGGCGCCATCCAGGGCAGTGACCCGGCGGAAAGGCAGCGAGTCCTCAATGAGATCACTGAGGTATTCGATGCCGCCAACCGGAACTGACCCCATTCATCAAATCATTAAATAGTTAGGAGAATATCCATGAAAACCATTAATTTTAACGTTCCCGCGATGCACTGCCATCACTGCACCCATACCGTTTCGATGGAACTTTCCGATCTGGAAGGCGTTTCCAAAGTGAATGCGGATTTGGAATCCAAGATCGTGACGGTTGAATATGATGCCCCCGCCACAGAACAAGAAATGCGCGACACCCTGGCGGAGATCAATTACCCTGTAGTAGATTGACAAAACAATGACCGATCAAAAACATGCCACGCTCCCAATTCTGGGGATGACGTGTGCCAATTGTGTGGCGACGGTTGAGCGCAACCTGAAGAAGGTGGATGGCGTTGATACCGCCAATGTGAACCTTTCATCCGAACGCGCCGCCATCAGCTACGACCCCAAGAAAGCCACCCTCACAGACATGATCACCCGGGTCCAAAAGGCCGGTTATGATGTGGCAATGGGTCAGGCTTCTCTGGCCATCCGCAACCTTTCGGATGCCGCCGATGTCAAACGGCTGGAAAAAGCCCTTAACGCGCTGGATGGTGTGATTGAAGCATCCGCCAACCTCGCCACGGAAAGGGCTGCTGTGCGGTACGTCCCCACGATTATCAGTCAAAACGAAATCCGCCGGGCGATCCGGTCCGCCGGGTTTGAAGTCGTCGAAGATGGCTCAAATATGGAAGATGCCGAAGCTTCGGCCCGCCAAAAGGAAATCCGGCAACAGCGCCTACTCCTGATCGTCGGCCTGATCTTTACCGTCCCGCTGTTCATCCTCTCAATGAGCCGGGACATGGGTCTTCTACCGATGTCCATCGCCCACGCATCCTGGATGAACTATGTCCTCTGGGCGCTGGCGACCCCCGTCCAGTTCTATGTCGGCTGGCAATATTACCAGAACGGCTTCAAGTCACTCCTTTCCGGGTCGGCCAACATGGATGTGCTGGTTGCGCTCGGTTCCTCCGCTGCCTATTTCTATTCCATACCGATCGTGCTGGGACTGATCCCAGGACATGCTTATTTTGAAACCTCCGCAATGATCATCACCCTGGTTCGGTTGGGCAAATACTTTGAAGCGCGGGCCAAAGGCGGCGCCAGCGACGCTATTCGCAAGCTGATGAACCTGCGCCCCCGCAAAGCCTACATCATCCGGGACGGCGTGGAGATCGAAGTGCCGATCGACCAGGTGGATGTCGGCGACTTGGTCCTGGTCCACCCCGGCGAGAAGATCCCGGTGGACGGCGTTGTGGTGGATGGCCGTTCCAGCGTGGATGAATCGATGCTGACCGGTGAATCCCTGCCTGTGGGCAAGAACCCGGGCGACGAAGTCATTGGCGGCACGATCAACAAACTGGGCCTGCTGAAATTTGAGGCCACTCGGATTGGCAAAGAGACTGCTTTGGCGCAGATCATCGCCCTGGTCGAAGAGGCCCAGGCGAGCAAAGCCCCGATCCAAAATCTGGCAGATAAAATCTCAGCCATCTTTGTCCCCACGGTGATTGGCATAGCCGCCATCACCTTCCTGGTCTGGTACTTCCTGGTGCCCCTGCCGGCAGATTCCACTGTCAGCCTGTTCACCCGCGCCCTGATCAATATGGTCGCCGTCCTGGTCATCGCCTGCCCCTGCGCGATGGGGCTAGCCACACCCACCGCGGTGATGGTCGGCACAGGCAAAGGCGCCCAATTGGGCATCCTGATTAAAAAGAGTGAAAGCCTGGAGCAAGCCGGCGACATCACCACCGTTGTTTTGGATAAGACCGGCACGATCACCAAAGGCCAACCGGCCGTCACCGCCATTCACCTCAATAACTTCTCCGATGGTGAAGATGAATTGGTCCGTCTGGCCGCCTCCGCCGAAACCGGGAGTGAACACCCCCTGAGTGAAGCCTTGACGGCGGAAGCCAATTCGCGCTCCCTGCAACTGGGTGAACCCCTGGGATTCTCGGCCATTGCCGGGCAAGGCGTTCGGGCTGAAGTGGATGGACGGCAGGTATTGGTTGGAAATCAGCGGCTGATGGCTGCTGAGGGTATTGAAGTCAATCCACTGATCAATTCCATTCACGCCCTTGAAGATGCCGCGAACACCGTCATCCTGATTGCCGTGGATCACCAACTGGCCGCGGCTATTGGTGTGGCGGACACCGTCAAAGATGGATCCCTCGCCGCCATTGAAGAACTCCATAAGATGGGCCTCAAAGTAGCGATGGTCACCGGAGACAACCAGAAGACCGCCGAAGCGATCGGCCGACAGGTCGGTGTGGATCAGGTGCTGGCCGAGGTGCTTCCCGGTGATAAAGCCACTCAGATCAAGCAGTTACAGGAAAAAGGCGAGATTGTCGCCATGGTCGGTGATGGGATCAATGATGCCCCCGCCCTGGCCCAGGCCGATATCGGGATTGCCATCGGCACCGGTACGGATGTGGCGATGGCCTCTGCGCCGATCGTTCTGATCAGCGGAGACCTGCGCGGCGTCCCCAAAGCCATCGCTCTCTCCCGCAAAACGCTGAAGACCATCAAACAGAACCTGTTTTGGGCATTCATTTATAATGTGATCCTGATCCCTTCGGCTGCGCTGGGCTTTTTGAACCCCATGCTGGCCGCCGGGGCCATGTCTTTTAGCAGTGTTTTTGTAGTTACGAACAGCCTCCGGCTTCGCCGGTTTAAATAATTATCCGTTGAAACTAAAGAAAGGCAGCTCTATGAAGAAAAATAAAAAAAGTGGAATGCTCCCGATCATCCTGCTGGCAATTGTCATTGTCGGGAGCATCGTTGGGCTGGTGCTCGCCAACAACAACCGTCAGGCCAATATCGAAAACCCTGCGGTCGTCACCAGCCAGGATGATGTCCTGAGAGTCACAGCCAAAGAAGCCTTTGACGCTCAGCAAAACGGAGCCGTGATTGTGGATACCCGCAGCGAGGATCAATACGCCCAGCAGCATGTTGCCGGCTCCATCAATATCCCTCTGGATCAGCTCGAGACTCGGCTCAGTGAACTCGATCCGGCGACCTGGTATATCACTTATTGCACCTGACCGGCCGAGAACACGAGCGCCCGTGTGGCGTTCCTTCTCCTGCAGTCGGGCTTTGAGCGATCCAATCCGATCCTGGGCGGCCTCGACGCCTGGCTCCAGGCTGGATATCCGGTCGAGCCATAGGACCTAATAAGACAAAAAGACCCCTTCAAGGTAAATCTTGAAGGGGTCTTTGATTATTTGGTTATTTAGTGATGCGGGCCATTGCCGGGTTTGCCGTCATCCATTTTGTCTTCCTGCCCGGGCGGAAGGAACTCGGTGGCTCCTTCAGTTGCCTGCCTGGTCTGGCCGGGAGGTGAATTCAGCGGTTTGTCCTTTTGAGAGCGATGGCTGGCCGCATTCTGGATTTCAGTATCCTCGCCCCCATTGGAAACTCGATCCTGATGCATGTTGCGGTCCTGATCTTTCTTCAATAGACCCACACCGCCATGATCTCCACCGGATAAGCCCAAAGCCTGCCAGATCTCGCCCCAGCCCATGCCGTCATCAAATCGCATTGAAAACAGGGTGGCCAGATCAACAGTGCCGCCGCTTTGCTCGACCGTAATCAGCGCTTTAGCAATCTCTCCAACACCCAGATTATCATTGCAGAAATAACCAACCAGCTCTTCATAGGGCACATTGAATCGAATAGCCAACTCCATCAGGACGGGATGTTCGCGATCCACGGTGCAAATCGGGCTGTCCTCAATTGGCGGGTCTGTGGGTTCAGCCGTGGGCTCTTCCGTGGGAGCCGGTGTCTCAGTGGGGACAGGCGTCTCTGTAGGCGCTTCGGTTGGTTCCTGAGTGGGATCATCGGTGGGAACCACTGTAGGCTCCTCAGTTGGCGCCTCTGTTGGCGGTTTTGTCTCCGTTGGAACTGGTGTGTCATCCACCGGATAACCTGTGTCCTCCTGAGCATAAACAGCGCCAACCCAAAATAGTGCGAGCATAATGACACTGAGCACAATCAAGATTGATTTTCTTTTCACAGACGCCTCCTCACTCGTGAAGCTCTAAAAGCTATTACCAATAATTAAATACATAGAACCCAAGGGATCAAGGGATCTAGTTTTCATTGTAAATTTTGGAGTTTAAGTCTGGTGTAATACTTCTCTAATGCGAAATCATCACTTATTACGGATGACAGGAATGATCCCCCCCTCATCCATCGCAAAATATCATTGGACCAATTTCAGGTTACCTCGGAATCGCCTTGCGAGCTAATTTATCCACCCGCTCGTTCATCACATGGCCGGCGTGCCCGCGCACCCAGTGCCAATCCACCTCATGGCGGCTGATTTCTTCATCCAGCTTCTTCCAGAGATCCACGTTGGCGAGCTGGCCGTCTTTTCGCCGCCAGTTTCGCCGTTTCCAACCCGGCATCCATTCCGTGATGCCTTTTTTCAAGTATTCCGAATCGGTATAGAGGGTCACCTGGCAGGGTTCCGTCAGGGCACGCAGCGCTTCCAAGGCCGCCCGTAGTTCCATCCGGTTATTGGTCGTATCGGCCTCACCACCGGAGAGTTCCTTCTCGCGCCCTTTAGCGCTGAGGATCGCCCCCCAACCACCCGGGCCGGGATTACCCGTGCAGGCGCCATCGGTATAGATCATAACTTGTGGTTTTTCGGTCATCAGGGCGTCGTCCCTTCCAGTTCATCCATCATGGCGTCCATTTGCCCTAAAACGTCTTCGGCCTTGATCGAATCGTTCACATCCAGTTGCAGCAATTGGAATATGGCATCCTGCAAAAGCCATTGCTTGATCCCCCAGACTTCCGAAGCCGGAGCCGCAATCGAGTCGCTTGTGAACTGATAAGCCAATAGCCATTGGGGGTTCTGCACGGCGAAATCCGCCATCAAATCCAATGAAGATTCCCGCACCGGGATGGAATAAGCAGTCTGGGCAATTTTCGACTGAACTTCCGGTGTGAGCAAGTACTTCATAAATAACCAGCTCGCCATTTGAATTTCAGCGGAATTGGCCGTCATCAGCATCGCCGGGCCGTCCACTACAACGGAACTGGCTCCGGTTCCCACAAATGGCGCCACCGTCCACAAGTCTTCACTGCCGGATGAGGCCATCCAGTTCTTCAGGTAAGGGATCTGGCCGGTATTCCCGGCGAAGAGGATCGTCAGCCGTTCAGCAAAATAGGCATACGGATCCACATTGACCGATTCCCAGGCACAGCCCTTGGTCCGCAAAGTTTCCAGAAAACCAAAAGCTTCCTGCCCGGCTTCATTGTTGAATTCCAAGCTGTCAGGGTCCAGAACACCGCCAAAAGCCGTATACCAGGATAGAAGCACATCCGGGTCCAGGTTCACCAGCCAGCCCCCGGTGCCATCGGTCCGATCCACATCATCGATATTGTTTTGATAAGCCGCATCACAGAACATTTTCTGCAGATCGGCGGATGTGGTAGGTAATCCCGCATATCCCAACTCCTGCGCCCAGGTCTGGTTGAAAAAGAACAGGGTTGCCTGCGGTGCCACCGGCAGGGCGGAAAGCAGTTCATCCGACCGGTAAGCGCTCAGGAAAACATCGGGGATATCCGCCTGTTCCGCGGCACTCAACCCCCATTCCGCATCGTTGTAATAATTCAGCAAGTTGACCGTATAAAACTGCCCATCCAATGGCTCCAATTGCGCGGGCGGGACAATCACAACGCCGGGGAGGTCGTTTTGGGTAATGTCGGCTTGCAACGTATCCACCACAGCCGACTCACTGCCTGCGGACTCCATCTCCACCCAGATGTCCCATTCGTTGGAAAGTGAAAATTGCATTGCCAGCGAATCGAGCAATTCTGCCATCTCACCCACCCAGGGATGGACTACCCGCACAACGATTCCGGCCAGATCGGCGCCATCTACTTCCAAATGGATCGGGCGTGAAGGGGTTGCCGTCGGGCGGGGGGTTGGTGTCTCAGCCGTGTTTTGGTTGGCATCCGCCGTCTCTGCGCTCGGATCATTCGTCGGTGTCAGTGTACCATTCGATGTACACGCCGCCAGGAGAATCGCTATCAGGATAATGAGGCTCAGCGACTTGGTCAGGATAGGTTGAGTCAGTTTGCGTTTTATCATCAGATAATTACCAGAGGTACAGGGATAAAGGTTAAAAAGAATACGAGTAATGCCAGAACGCCCAGCCATTTTCGTTTCCGGTCAATTTTTGTGATCTGGTCCAGCGGTTCGGCATACCGCCTGCCAAACACAAAGATCAACCCGGCCCACAACCACCAGCCGTTCCAGAAGAAACCCAGAGCGATCAGGCTTCCAATGATGAAGGGATAGATCCACTGGGCAACCTTTTTACCAAAGAGGACATAAAGGATATGCCCGCCATCCAACTGCCCGGCTGGGATCAGGTTCATGGCCGTAACGAACAGCCCGGCCCAACCCGCCCAGGCCACTGGGTGGATGATCACATCCAGGCCGCCCAAAGGCGCCGGCTGACCGGTGAAAAAGTACCGCACCCAGTAGAAGAACGGGGTCACATCGCCATAGCTGACCGGCTGAGGCAGCAATTGACCAAAGGTCAGGTATTTCGCGCCGAGGTAGAGCAATGAATTACCCTCGATGTAATGGACATAACCTTCCGGCAGCGTCGTTTCGATCGTCCCCAGGCTGGATAGTGACAACCCAATAAATAGGACCACCACCGCCACCACAAAGCCAATCAGCGGACCGGCCATGCCGATATCCAACAGATGCTTACGATTCCGGGGGACTTCCTTCATATTGATGAAAGCGCCCATCGTCCCAAATGCGGAAAAGGGCAAGGGAATGAAATAGGGCAACGTCACTTTTTCGCCATGAGCGCGCCCCACCAGATAGTGACCAAATTCGTGCGCCGCAAGAATGGAAAGCAGTCCAGCCGCGAAAGGCCAACCCTGCCAGATGAACTGCAGGAAGCCAACCAGTGAAAGCTGGAAGGGATCGGTCATCTCCGTATCGGCGAACTGGGCGCCGGTGAACATCACGCTTAGGACGGTGACGGCAAATAAGAGGACATTCACCCACACCGGACCCATCCGCTGCTCCGGGAGTTGATCCACAATCAGGATCACCTGATCCTTTCCGTCCTCCCGGAACAGAGGCAGCCAGCCCTGCGGTTTCAAGGCCTGGGCCAGCCGGTCATAAGCGGCTTCGCTATCATCCGACTTCAAACGGCCAACGTAACGCCAATGGTAGTACTGCTTTTGGCCGCCCACTGTCACACTTTGAATATCAAATACTGTTTTGACCAGAGCCGTCACATCAAGGGCTTCGGCCGGCTGGATTTCACCTTCGCTCATATTGGGTTTCTCTTCGTTGAAAATCTGATAAGCATTATCAAAGTTGGTTAATTAGACCATAAAATCACCTCTTAACCCAATATCATTTCGTTGCCAGTTTTACACTCTTCGCTGCCGACCTTCCGCATTCGGTTTGACACCGTTCCTGCCGATAAGTAAAATGTCCCTAAGATTGCAATACAAAATATTCCATAATCCATTTGGAGACCTGATAGATGTCCACAACCCATTCCAGGGTCCGCAATATCGCCCTGTTCACCTTAATCCTGATCCTTTTCACCTCGGGCTGCCAAAGCCTGACCCCCACGGCCGCGCCCGCAACCGAAACAACCCCATCCGCCTCCCTGCCGGAAGCCGACGAAACAACCAGTCCCGAGAGCGAAACCCAAACCACAGAAGACGCCAGCGCGACGGTTTCACCTGAAAATACAACGCCGGAAGCGATGTTCACCCCCGCCCCCACCCTGGAAGATTGGCGGGATGCGCCAATCGTTCCCGAGATCAGCGACCGGGTATTGGAAATCTATGAAGAAGGCCAGCGTCAGGGGCGTGACCCGGCCAGCTTCTCCGTGATCGGCGACTGCCAGTCCATCCCCTATGTCTTCATGGGGCCTTTTGGCCGTGGCGCGCAGGAACCGGATGCCAGCGAAAGTTATCTCTGGAACGCCATCAATTACTTCGACTCCTCCTTCAAGCGCTGGTCGGTGACCTCGCGGGGCGGATTCACCGCTGCATCGATCCTGAATGCCCTCCAGGCTGATTCGGAAGAATGCAAACCCGGCGAAACGCCGCTCACCTGTGAGTTCCGGCTGAACAACCCGGCCTTTGTCATCATCACCCTGGAAACCTGGCTGGACCCGGACACCATCGACCGCTATGAGGTCTATTTGCGGGGAATCCTGGAAACTGTGATCGAAAAAGGCGCTGTCCCGATCCTGCTGACCAAAGCGGATTCCTCCGAACTTCGGGGAGAAAGGCATGTCATCAACCCGGTGATTGTCAACCTGGCCTATGAATATCAGGTGCCGGTGGTCAATTTCTGGCGGGCCGCTCAATATCTGGATAATTACGGGATTGATCCAGACCGTGAGGGCTTCCACCTCAGCCAGGCCGGATATAACCTTAAAAATACCCTGGCCTTACGCGCGCTCTATGCCGTTTGGACCAAAGTGGCCGGTGACGAAGCCGGTGAAATGGCAGAGAACACTCAACCCACCGCAGAGACTGCTGCTGAGGCTTTCGATCCAATGAGCATCGAGATCACCTCCCCGGATTGCTCGGAAGGCTGTGTTTTCTTTGGCTCGATGCAATCCCTGGATGGCAGCCTGACCGCCCAGGGTGTTTATGCTTATCAACCTTCAAGTGCCTCATTAATCCAGGTCCTCCCAGTGGGCATTGACCTGCAGGATGTCAGCGATGACGGCTCCCGACTGCTGGTCAACGCGGGCAGCACTTTGCTGGAAGTGAACCTTGAAACTGAGGATATTTCCCTGATCAGCGACACTTTTAATGATGAAGGGCAACTGGGCGCTTATTGGAACGACGCCGAGGATTCGATCATTTATCTGGATCGCGCCAATCCGCTCGAAACGGAGAATGGCACAGCTTTTAACCTGATCCCTGCACCCGGTTCCGATCTGGTCTATTTTGAGAGCGGTTCCTGCAATTCCAAAGATTACTGCCAATCAGACGGGGTTTTCACCCTGGATTCCGATGGCGTGATTGCCCCCCTGAGCGGATACGGTCAACCCGCGCTTTCTCCCGATGGAGAATGGATGGCGTATGTCAACCCTGATGCGGCCACTGCGGAAAATTATTACCATATCTATTACATGTTCGCGGAAGATGTTGAAACCGGGATCAGCAGCCGGCGGCCGCTCTATTTCCAGGACGAACCCGGCTTTGAGGTCTATCCCGAAGTCCAATCCTACACCTTCTCGCCGGATAGCAGCCGCCTCTTCATCCTCTATAACGTCTACAGCGAATATTACGAGCGCTCGCTGCGTCTGCAAACCTATATGTGGGATGCAGATACGGGGATCATCTATAATTTCGGGAAACTGGATGGCGTCAGCGGCTCGCTCAATCCGCGCTATGCCTGGTCACCGGATGGAAACCAAATTCTGCTCTTCCTGACAAATCTACAGGATGATGGCACTTATCAGATCAATCTCTATCGCACGGATTTGGAATCCGGCGAAAAACTCGAGCTGGTCCAAAGCGATCTTTTTTCCGAGACGGACTTCTTCTATCTGACAAACGTCTATTGGCGGTGATCACCCAAATCCGAACCTAAGTGAACTGCTTTCTCAGCGGCCAGAGGTAAAAAATCAGCGCGAGTCCCATCAAGACGGCAAATGCCTGCGGCCCCCAGATCTCCGGGGTGGCGGATAATCTCCCCTGGAACATATCCACGAAGATCAGCACGGAGGCGTATATATAGAATCCTGCGACGATCTGCGCTGCCACATAACCAACCTGGCGCATCCGCCATAACCCAATCCCCGCCAGAACCGACAATGGAAAATTGATGAAAAAATCCGCCATGGGTGAGGCCAATGGAATATCAGCCGGAAAGGCAAACAGGAAACCCTGCCCCCAAAGCAGAAGACTCCCTGCCCCCGCAAAAACCCCCAGCAAAATTAAAAGTCCCGCCAGCAATTTTACCAACCAGGGTGAAGAGCCTTTTGTCGCCATAGCTAGCCTTTCTTTGTAATCATCTGCAAATCCTGAGAGAATTCCAGATCCACATTAGTCCATTGTATATTCTGAGATATGATTAACGCAAGCAGAAAGGAACCCCATGGACGCTTTCCCGGAGAACGGTGCTATCGAACAAAAATTCAAAGATCTGGATTTTTCCGGTAAGATATTGGACTCGCTTGAATTCATTGGATGTGATTTCCAGAACAGCAAATTCGTTGAAAGCACCTTTAAGAATCTCCAACTTGAAGATTGCACCTTCACACATTGCGACCTCAGCCTGGTCAAGCTGCCCGGAACCCAATTTAAAAGGATTACTTTCAACTCCTGTCGATTGATGGGGGTAAACTGGGTCACGGCAAATTGGGAAAAGAAAAGCCTGCTTGAATATAACCATGTGGATTTCAAGGATTGTCTGCTGGACCATGCCATTTTCATCGGTTTGGATCTAAAATCATGCTCTTTCACAAACTGCCGGGCGCGCTCACTGGATTTTGAAGGCGCGAATCTGACCCGCGCGAACTTTCATAATGCCGACCTGGAAGGCGCCCGCTTTGTCCACTGCGACCTGACCGAGGCGGACTTCACCGGTGCAACCCAATACCAGATCAACGCCTCGGAAAACACCCTTCACAAGACGCGTTTCAACCTGCCCGAAGCGATCTCCCTGCTCCACGGGCTGGATATCATTCTGGAAGACTAGTAATTTCCCCCCATTCCTGTTCAAATACCACAAATTAATATAAAATTAACCTGGAAATAAACGAACTTTCATTGGAGAGCGCGGGGAAATGAAAAACCATCTTCTCAGGGGATTAACCGTCTTATTTATTTTTATATTTTCCTCCTTCCCATTAAATTTCGACCCAGTTCAGGCGCAATCACAGAGTAATTGGTGGAATGAAGATTGGCCCTATAGGATTGCAGTTCAGGTCAGTGAACCAGGCCCAACCAGCGTCCAGCTTGATTTCTCCCAGCTTTTTGCAGATCTCGGTTTGGTGGGCGCCATTCTGGATCTCCAATCCGTCCGTGTCGTTCCGGAGCTTTCCGGCACACCCGGAACACCGATCCCCTATGAAGAAACTTACAGCACTCTCATCATTGATGGTGAGTCACTCAATACAGACGATTCCACAGGCGAGCCGTTCTGGGATGTGAGCTATCCGATTGAATTGAGTTTGGATGATCAGAAATCCACAGAAGGCTCCTCATCAATCCTCTCAACCTTCGAGGTTAGTGGATCGGTTAATTTCCAGATTGGTTTCATCTACAACTTCAACGGCAGCCCATCCTCCGACTGGTCTCAGTTTGAATCTCTGACCTACGATCTTTATCCGCATGTCAACGCCAGCGCACTGGATCAATCCCCTGATTTATTCCAATTTAAATTGCTTGGCGCGCAGGATTGCATCAGGACAACCATCAACAGTCCCGCATTGAGCCTGGATCAGTGGAACAACGCGATCATCTCGCTTGCTCCCTATGGTGAAAGCCCTTCGCCCGATCTGAGCGCGCTGACCGGTTTCGAGTTCTTTTATAAAATGGAAGTCCTTGAGGACAGCCAAAACGAGTACGAGGTCGGTGACCAAATAGCCCTTTGGCTGGATAATTTTCGCCTGGTCGATCAGGATGGGGGTGGTGAAATCCGCTGGGTTGCAGAACCTGGGATTGATACTTATTACATCTATTTTGACACGATCAATCACACCGGCCATGCCAATCCTACTCTGAGCGATATCCCAGTGGACGAAACCGCCGCCACCCTCAACAGAGCTGTTGAAGCAGGCGGATATTTTCACCAGGTAAGCGGTGCAGACCCCGCCGGACTGACTATTTGGACCGCGCCAATAACGGAGAAGATCTTGAAAGGACAGTCTGCACCCGTCACTCAAACAGCACTGGAAATTTCCGCCGCCAAGGGTGAATATGAAGCCCTGCAAATCATCGTCCAATCGCCAACCAATAGCAGCCTACCGGTGAGCGTCAGTGATCTCGTCAATGAATCAAGTTTCATACCGGCTTCCGCCGTTCAAATCTACCGGGTGGATTATGTGACTTTGACCCGGCTCTCGGACCAATATGGCCGCCTGACGGATTGGCCCGATCCCCTCTATCCCATTTCGCAGGGGCAGGAGGTAAGTTTTTCGGCCGATGAGAACCAACCTCTCTGGTTCCGCATCGAAATTCCCCGGGATGCCGTTGCAGGAAGATACACAGGTGAAATCTCCGTCGGTTCAGCCACCATCCCATTCGCCCTGTCGGTTTGGAATTTCACCCTCCCGGAAGCTTCCATCCTTCCCTTCACAGCCGGTCTGGACCTGAATGCCGTGCTGGAGGCGTATGGCGGCACGGATCAGGGCGTAATCCAGCCCTGTTATGACGACCTCGTTGAAGCGATCAGCGATACGCTGGATATCTATCACATCACCGCACTGCCGCCGGAAACGGAGCCCTCACCAGGACGGATCTACACCCTGACAAATTATGCGCAGGAAGAAGCTCATCGCGCCCAATCGGAGGACGATGAAACGATCTGGTGGTCATTCAATTCCCTCGATCTGCCGCCTTTTGCCAATCCGGCCATCATCGACAGAACCGGCCAGGATGCCCGCATCCTGCCCTGGATGGCCTGGGTGGACCAAATTGATGGGCTTTTCTATCACCAACTGACGGATTGGGATGTTAATCCCTGGGAAACGCCCTTTTCCAACTCCCTGGCTAATGGCGATGGGTTCCTGTTCTACCCACCCAATGACGCCACTGTGGGCTATGACCCCTGTGACCCTGAGAGCAATCGGCTGATCCCATCCATCCGACTTGAATTGCTGCGTGAGGGACTGGAAGACTACGCTTATCTGCGCTTGCTCAGCGGCAACGGCAGCGATCTGATCGCAGATGAAATGGTTAGCTCCCGGACGCTTTACCATCACATTCCGACCGAATTTACCGAGGTGAGCTTCGAGCTTGCCAGCCAGATCATCGCCAATCAAAAAGTTTTCTTTATCCCCCTCTTCATCGACTAACATACCGCCTTCAATTGTGCTAGAATCCTGAAATGCCCCCGAGAAACAAGCTCCTGCTCAGGTTGCGCCTTTTCTGGCGTTTAATCCGTTCCGGCCTCCTCTTTTGCATCCTTTTGGTAGTGCTGACGGGTTCCATCCTCCCGCCCGGCGACCTCACAAACCAGATCGAATCCCTCATCCGGCCGATCATTTTCGATTACGGCACCTGGACTTTGGAATCCATTGGAGACAAGCTCGCCGATTGGGGCTTTAGCTTTCAGCGATTCCTTACACCGAAGCAGCAATCTGATCTGGTCAGGGACTATTTGAGTCAGGTTGGGCAAGTGCAGACCCTGGAATCCCAAATCCTGGTGATCTATGCCGATCCCACCATCGCTGATCCCGATGCCGCCAGCCAGGACCTGCAAGCCTCATTGGCCCAGGCGGAAAAAAAGATGAATTTGCTTTCATCCCTGGCGGAATCCATCCTGGAAACCCAACTTATGACGGTTGTCAGTGAGATCGGTTTGGAAACACTGGGAGAACCCTTCCCGCCCTCATTATTTCAATCCAGCGAAGTTCCCAATGCGCTGATCGTCTCGCCCAGGGAGTCCATCGAACAAATCCTGAATATTGCCATTCTGCCCGGGATGTCTGCGGATGAAGAGGATAATCTCGAAGACCGGATATTTGATGATTATGACCAATCAGCGCTGGTCGTGCCGATCGGCGGGGTTGGCACCTATCCGACTATGGTCATGCAGTCCACCGACATCGCCTGGTTGACCGAGGCCATTGCCCATGAGTGGACTCATAATTTCCTGACGCTGCGTCCCCTCGGCTTAAACTACGAAACCACACCTGAATTGCGCACGATCAATGAAACCACAGCGTCTCTGGTGGGCAAAGAGCTCAGCCAACTGATCCTCGAGAAATATTATCCGGAAGCCGTCACGGTGGAAACGACCGCCGCCGTAACAACAACCGAAAGCGAAGAAACCGCGGCAGAACCGGAGGCTTTTGTTTACCGAACGGAGATGCGGATTACCCGCGAGGAAGTGGATCGCCTGCTGGCAGCGGGTAAGGTTGAAGAAGCCGAGACCTATATGGAAGCCCGGCGGCAGGTCTTTTGGGAAAACGGCTATCTGATCCGTAAACTCAACCAGGCCTATTTTGCCTTTTATGGCGCTTATAATGACACACCCGGGGGAGGCGCAGCCGGTGAAGACCCGGTGGGGCCTGCGGTGCAGACTTATCGGGCTCAGTTTGACAGCCTGGCGGAATTTCTCCGCACAATTGCCTGGGTGGATTCCTACGCGGAGCTTCTCACTCGGGTGAATCAATAGACCTGCTGTGAAAAAAAGGGATGGCAAAATACATTATAATGATTGCCTGAACGTCCCTATTGTGGAATAATTAAATATCATTCAATAATAAAAAAGTGCTTATGGCCAATATCGATTTTGAATTAATAAAACCCGAACGCATCCCCCTGCTGATCGTCATTTCAGGGCCTTCCGGCATTGGAAAGGACACCGTGGTGATGGGGCTGAAAAAGCGCAAACTCCCCTTCCATTTCGTTATCACCGCCACCAGTCGCGCGCCCCGCAGCTATGAAGTTGATGGCAAGGACTATTTCTTCTATTCACAGGAGAAATTTGAAGAGATGATCGGCGCCGGTGAGTTTCTGGAATATGCCTGGGTCTACACAGCCTATAAAGGCGTTCCTAAATTCCAGGTGCGGGAAGCCCTCACCAGTGGTGAAGATGTCGTCATGCGCCTTGATTTTCAGGGAGCGCAAACCGTTCGCGAGATGTGTCCTGAGGCCATCCTGATCTTCCTGACCGCCAACACCAAAGAAGAATGGCTCAAGCGCCTGCATGACCGGCGCAGCGAAACCGAAGCGGAATTAGCGGTTCGAATCGATACGGCCAAAGCTGAATATGAAAGCCTGGATATTTTCGACTATATCGTCAACAACGAACAAGCCAAACTGGATAAAACCCTGGATGTGATCGAAAGCATCATTGAGGCGGAACACCACCGGGTCCATCCCAGAAGAGTCCAGTTATGACCGAACAACCTGAAAGCCCAAACACCGAGGCGCAGCGCGAACGCATCCGGATTAAAATGCCGCAGGCCAAGCCTGTGGCAACCATCAGTTTGATCGTTATCACAACGATCATTTATGTCATCCAATATTTGCAGACAGCCACAACCCATACCGACACTCTTTTCATTTTGGGTGGAAAAATCAATGTATTAATTTCGGCCGGGCAAGTCTGGCGGTTATTTACCCCCGTATTCCTGCACGCATCCATCCCCCACCTGGGATTTAATATGTACGCGCTCTATATCATCGGGCGAAATCTGGAACGGTTCTACGGCCATGGGCGCTTCCTGCTGCTCTATTTCCTGGGCGCTTTTGGCGGCAATGTGCTCTCCTATGTCCTCTCACCCGCCAATTCAATCGGCGCTTCAACGGCGTTGTTTGCCATTTTGGCGGCCGAAGGCGTTTTCATCTATGGCAACCGCAAACTCTTTGGTCCTCAGCGCACCCGACAGATGATCACCAACCTGGTCGTGGTGACCCTCATCAACCTTTCCTTCGGTCTCATCCCCGGTTTCAATGTGGATAGCTGGGGGCATATCGGCGGCATCCTGGCCGGGATCTTCTTCGCCTGGAAAGCCGGCCCCATCCTGCAGATTCAGGGGCAGCCACCCTTCTTCGAAATGGTCGACAGCCGCAAAAAGAGCGAAGTCCTGCTCACCACGTTGATCGTCCTGGCCGGTTTCACCATCATCGCTTTCCTGCCTGCCTTCGCTGGGTGAACAAATCTGAAATTGTGAATTAATTAAGGCGCTCAGATGAGCGCCTTTTTGATTGACGAAATGCAACCAACTGTTATTCCAATTCACACATATCTGCCATCCGGTAAGATGGGAATCCTTTCGGAAATCGCCTAAAGCAGTTCGATATCCTGCAGCATGGGCAGCAAAGGCCGATTGTAATCCTCCACAACCCGGTCTGCCATCGTCAGTACTTCTCGAGAAAATGTGGTCGTCACGGCAATACATTTCATGCCAGCGTTCTTGCCCCCCTGCACCCCGGCCAATGAATCCTCAATCACCACGCACTGTTCAGGCTCGTGCTCAACCTTCTTTGCAGCCCGAAGGAATATTTCGGGATCCGGTTTGGAGGGCAGCGCAGCACCGGGCACGATCGCATCAAAATAAGGCCTTAAGCTAAATTTATCGATCAATAAATCGATAATCTCAGTTTCGCTGGAGGATGCTAAAGCTTGCCTGATTCCATTCTCCTGGGCAGCAGCCAGCCAGGTTTCAACACCGGGGACCAGTTTCGAATCATTCAGAACCAATTCCAGGAACAATGATTCCTTTTCATGAACAATTTCGTCATAAACGTCCGGTTCAGGCTGATAACCCAGATAAAATGGCAGGCTGATGGTGTTATTCCGGCCAAAGCTTGACGTGAATTTGGCCTCATCCAGATCAATCCCTCTTCTTTTCAAGGTTTCAACCCAGGCATGAAAATGACAGTCTTTCGAATCGACGATGGTGCCATCCATATCCCAAAGGATGGCGGGGTTCTGTTGTGTCAAATCAGATTCTCCTTTATTTTTACAAACGCCCTGATTATACTTGAAAGCATTCCGTATCCACACCGATTTTCGCGTGTTTGACTGAATAATGACATAAATCACAATGTCGCCATATGGTATACTACCCGCTAGGTTTAATTCGAGGATTTTTTCATGAAAAAAGCAATTTCCATCAGTATTGGATCTTCACAACGCGATAAAGCGGTTGAAATTGAGCTTCTCGGCGAGACTGTTCAAATCAGCCGCGTCGGCACGGATGGCGATATGGTTGCCGCCCGCAAGATGTACCGCGAATTGGACGGTAAAGTGGATGCCTTTGGCGTGGGAGGCACGGACCTGGGATTATTTGTCGATAACAAATGGTACCCGCTCCATTCAATCCTCCCGATCGTTCAGGATGTGACTCAAACCCCGGTGGTGGATGGCTGCGGGCTGAAAAACACACTCGAAGCTCGATCCGCGCAAGTTCTCGAAGAAGAGATCAGCGATTACCTCGACCAGATCGGCCGCAAGGCGCTGGTGATGACCGCCGTGGATCGTTATGGCCTGCTGCGAGCCTTCATGGATTCGGGTTATGAATGTGTCTTTGGTGATGCCATGTTCTCTTTGGGTGTGAACCTGCCCATTAAGAAGGAACAGGGGGTCAAAACTCTTGCTGCGCTGTTAATTCCAATTGTCAGCCGGCTGCCTTTCAGCTGGGTCTATCCCGTCGGTGAAAATCAAATGAAACGCACGCCCAAGTTTGAATGGGCCTTTCAAGATGCCTCCGTGATCGCCGGAGACTGCCATTACATCACTCGTTACATGCCCGACCACATGGAAGGCAAGGTCATTGTCACCAACACCACCACGGAATATGACACTAATCTTTTCCGGGATGCGGGTGTGAAATATCTATTGACCACTACGCCCGTCCTGGAAGGCCGCTCCTTTGGCACCAATATGATGGAAGCCGCTCTGCTGGCAGCCAGCGGTTATACCGGCAAAGTGGATTATCGTGATCACGTGCGTTACTTCGGGATGATCTCTGAATTGGTCAACGCCGTTGGCTTCCGACCCCAATTGCAGGAACTGAATTAATGGCATTCCACGCGATCGTGCTGGGCGGTGGATTGCTCACAGCGGAGGATCCCTTAAATGAATCCGCACCCAACGGTCATCGCAGCCTGATTCCCATTGGTGATAAACCAATGGCCCAGTGGGTGATGGACGCGCTGACCAATACCGAGGCCGTGCAGTCCATCACGGTGATGGGACTGACCCCGGAAAGCGGACTCCATTCCACCAAACCCCTGGATTTCCTCCCGGATAGCGGTGATTTATTTGATAACATCAAAGTCGGGGTCTTACATGCGGCGGACATTCTCCCGGAACAGGATAAAGTCATCCTTGCCTCATCCGATATCCCGGCTATCCAGCCTGAGATGGTGGACTGGCTGGCGGATCAAATTCCGCATAATCCGGAAGCTTTAATTTATTACAACGTGATCCAAAAAGAGACCATGGAACAGCGTTTCCCCCAGGCCGGCAGGTCTTATGTCCGATTTAAGGATATCTCCGTCTGTGGCGGCGACCTCAATTTGATTGACAAGCGGCTGTTCACGGTGGAAAGACCGATCTGGAAGAAACTGGCTGCGAACCGCAAGCACCCCTTGCGCCAGGCCGGCCTGCTTGGGCTGGATAACCTCCTGCTGGTCGCTTTGCATCTGGTGACATTGGATGGAGCGGTAAAACGGATCTGTAACCGGCTCAGTCTCAAAGCAGCCGCCCTGCGCTGCCCCTACGCGGAAATGGCCATGGATGCTGATAAACCCCACCAACTCGAAATCCTCCGGAAGGACCTGAAGAGCCAGTAATGAAGGAATGGTTCAAACCCGTAATGAAATGGGATGCCCGCCTATCCAAAGCGCTGCGCGTCCCGGATCACCGTCATTGGCTGGCGATCTTCCTGAAATTCTTCGCCCATTCCGGTGATTCCTGGTTCTGGCTGGCAGGGCTGTTCTTCGTTTGGTTCTTTGGGTCGGAAGCCTGGCGGGCGCGGGCCGTCTTCATGGGCATTGGCCTGACGATCATGGCTGCCGTGGTGATCGCCCTGAAATTTGCCATCCGCCGCCCCCGGCCGGAAGGCGAATGGGGCCAGATCTATCGCATCACCGACCCGCACTCCTTCCCCTCCGGGCACGCCGCCCGTTCGGCCGCTCTGGCCGTGATGGCTTCCTGCGCAGGGCCGGAATGGTTTGCCCTGGCTGTCATCCTTTGGGCGCCCTGGGTCGGCATCTCCCGGATAATGTTGGGTGTCCATTATGTTTCCGATGTGGTGGTAGGCTGGCTGGTGGGCGCTGCGATGGGGTTTGTTGCCATTGCATTGGAGCCGGTGATCCTGAATTGGTTTAGCTGGTTGATATAAAATTTCCCCTAGTTACAACAAGTCTATTGTAGGTTATGTACCGCGGTGCAGCCGCGTACGTGATATATAAAGTGAACCTAATCCATAAGGTAATCTCTCGTGGTCGCCCTAATTCAGGATTCTGAGAGAATTTTGGTGCGTTGGCAACTCATCCTACAGCCCCTCCCACCCCATCCCCGGCCCTTCCCCCGAGGAGCAAAGCGACGAAGCCCCTGAAGCATAGCGAAGGGGTAAGAAAGGGTGCCGAAGGCGGGAAGGGGTAAACAAAAAACAGGCTGTCCACTTTACCGAACAACCTGTTGTGTTTACTCGAATTGTCTTTACCGTCTGCGCCGGCCAAACAGCCGAAGCAAATACAGGAAGATGTTGATGAAATCCAGATAGAGCTTGAGCGCGCCCAGAACCCCCATTTTCATGGCCACCGCTTCATCACCCAACTGCATGCTTTGAACGGTCATCAGGCGGATCTGCTGGGTGTCATAAATCGTCAGACCCAGGAACAGGAAAACACCGATGATCGAGATCAGCCAATCCATGCCGGAGCTGGCCAGGAACACATTTACGACCGAGGCGATGATCAAACCGATCAGCCCCATCATCAGGAAGCCCCGCCAATTGCTGATGTCCTTCTTGGTGGAATAGCCGATCAGGCTCATTGCGCCAAACAAAAGGGCGGCAGTGAAGAACGCCATCCCGATGCTGCCCAATTGATAGATCAGGAAAATCGCCGAAAGCGTGATCCCATTCAAGCCCGCATAGGCAAAGAACAGTGCGCCAGCCACTGCGGGATGCAGCCTGCTGATCCCGGCGCTCAACACCATCACCATGATCAATTCGCCGAAGACCAGGCCATAGAAGACGTAAATGCTGCTGAAGACCAGGTTCCCCAGCGGCGTCAATACGGTGGCCAGGGCTGCGGCAGTGGTCACCAGCAATCCCAGCGCCATCCAAAGATAGACCCGCCGCATGACGGTCTTGAAGACTTCGTCGACCTGGAGGTCATTCAATTCCACCAGGCTGTGCTGTTCCTGATATTCACCGGTTAATGGATTAAATTGATTCGACATATCAACTCCTTAAGCATTCTTTGCTTAATTATATTCGCAATTCCCCATCACCCCAAATAGCTCAGAGGCGCTTGACCATATAATGATCGCTCATTTCGAAACCCCGGCCGGCATAATAGCTTCGAGTACCCACAGCCGCGATCACCGCCAATTTACTGAAACCATTTTCTATTGCAATCCGTTCCGCTTCTGCAATCAGACGGGTGCCCAGGCCACTGTGCTGGGCAATCCCGGCCCGCTCCGCCCCCACTTCCAGAGATTGTCCGTAGACATGCACTTCACGGATGATCGCCGCGCCGTTCAGGTCCGCCATCCCGGTCACATAGGTATCTTTGGGCAGGGAGAGCCGCAGGAACCCGGCCAGCTTATCGTTTTCCGTGTCAAAGGACAGGAAATGCTCTTCCGCATGGGCAGGGCGATAGATCAGATCATGGAGGGAGACGGCCCCACCCGTTACCTCTAACCGGCGCACTTCCCGGCAGCGAATGCAGTCACAATGCGTACCCCGGCGTTCCATCTCCCGTTGGATATCCTGCCGCAGGCTGGTGTTCTTATTGCCCTCAACGACATAAGTAGAGGGAATATCGCGGATAACCCGGTTGATCCGGCAGTAACGCGGAACGGTCGTTTTGATATCCGCAATCAAGTCCAACAAAGTAGCTTCGGAATAAGGGTGGTAATCGCCGCGCTGCCAATGCTCATAAAGTTGGGTATGTTCCAATAGCTGACAGGGATAGATTTTTAGCTCGTCCGGGCAGACCGCACCCTCGCCCCATAGCCGCTGGAAGTCCTCCCGGTCAGTTTCAGGTGTGGCGCCCAACAAATTGGGCATCCAATGGAGGACAATCTTGAAGCCCCCCGCCCGCAGCAGGGCCGTGGCATCCAGCGTATCCTGCGCAGTATGGCCGCGATGGTTGAGCTTGAGAATCCGGTCATCCATGCTCTGCGCACCCATCTGCACCTTCGTCACGCCCAGCGTGCGGTACCAGGCCAGTTCTTCTTTTGTCACCAGGTCTGGCCGGGTCTCCACCACCAGCCCGACATTGCGGTGAGCGCCGTTCACATTACGCTGCTGGGCTTCGGCCAGAGTCTCCGCGCTGGTATCATCACCCGGCGCCCCATCATTCATCGCGTCAAAACAGCGACGAACGAACCATTCCTGATAATCCCGGGGATAGGAACTGAAACTCCCCCCCAGGATCAGTAATTCAATCTTATCGGTGGGATGACCCACCGCTTCCAAGGCCTTGATGCGGTTATGCACCTGGAAGAAGGGATCGAAATTATTTTCCACCCCCCGCTTAGCGCCTGGCTCCTCGCTGAGATAACTCTTGGGAAGCTGGTCCTCCTGGGGGCAAAAGATGCAGCTTCCGGGGCAGGGATGGTACTTTGTCAGCACCGTGACGGTGGTCACACCGGAAAGCGTCCGGATCGGTTTCATTCGGATCGCCCTGAGCAGGGCTTCGTCTTCCTCCCAATCACCCGATTCAACCATCTGGCGATAAACGGTCACCAAAGCGTGTTTGGGGATAAATCCCCCGCCATCCGGCATGGGATGGGCGCGCTGGGCCACGTTCAATGCCACCCCGGTCTTCAGCTCTTCAAGAATCTCAAGGGCCAGGCTGAGTTCAGCTTCGGTGTATTCACGTTTCTTCTGCCAGGTTTCTGCCTTCATATGGCTGAATTGTACCCAGAATTGACCTATTTAATCCAATCCAATCCGTTTTTACAGGAGAATTACATCCCATAAATAAATTTCTTATACTCGCTTGGTAACCTTCTTTGCTAGAATAAAAATCTAAGATGAGAGGAATGTATTAATGAAGTGGTCTATCAATATCGGTAAAATTGCGGGGATTGACCTCAAAATCCATCTCACTTTTTTGATTCTCCTGCTCTGGGTGGCTGTCTCTGGGCTGACGAACGGAGAAACATCACTGGAAACCCTGGTGAATTTTTCTCTTGTGCTGGGATTGTTCTTTTTCGTCATTCTGCACGAACTGGGGCACGCCCTGATGGCACGCCGCTTCGGAATCCCCACCAAAGACATTACCCTGCTCCCGATCGGTGGGCTGGCCCGTGTGGATCATCTGCCGGAGGAACCGCTCAAGGAATTCCTGGTGGCAGCGGCGGGGCCAATGGTCAACGTGATCCTCGCTGGGCTTATTGCAGGCGGTTTGGCGCTTTCCGGCTTCTTTGCCCAACCCCTGACTCTTGAATTGCTTGCCACTAATTTCTGGATGCAGCTTCTGCTTGCTAACGTGACCCTCGTGGTGTTCAACATCATCCCTGCTTTCCCGATGGACGGCGGCCGGATGCTGCGGGCGCTTTTAGCCCTGGTGATGGACCGGGTCAAAGCGACTAAAGTTGCGGCCGGTGTGGGTCGTGGGTTTGCCGTGCTGATGGGCGTCTTTGGGATGTTCTTCAACACCTGGCTGATCCTGACTTCCATTTTCGTCTGGTGGAGCGCCGGGGCGGAAGCCCAGGCTGAAACGATTAAAGCCGGTCTGGACGGTTTGTCAGTCCGTGATGTCCTGGTCAACCTGTTTTACCAGGTGGAGGCCAACCAGCCGCTCACCACAGTCTACCAACTCACCGCCTCCACCGGGCAGCGCGACATGCCGGTCACCTCGAATGGACACTATCTCGGCATCATCCGGCACGAAGACCTCCAGGCAGCCATCGAGCGTCTGGGCACCCGCGCCCCGGCCTATGCCGCCATTGGCGTCGAACCCCAGGGGCTGGACCCCCAAATGCCCGTCAATGACATGCTGCCCCGCTTCTCCGAATGCGGCACCCAGCCGGTGATCGAAAACGGCCAACTGATCGGCCTGGTCACACCCCAATCCGTACAGCAGATGATCTGGCTGCGGGATCACAATTGGCCGGTGGATCCAAGGTCTCCCGATGAAACTCCTTCCAGGATCTGAAATTACACGCTCCATTGATTATCCAAGACGCTGAGTTCAGCGTCTATTTGTTTGCCCGGTAAGATCGTTAACCCAATATCTGTAACTTTTCGGGGATAATGTCGTAATTAATTAAGAAAGCAAATTTATGGATAAGGTCGGTTGGGAAACGACAGATAATCCTCACTGAGGCTCAGAAAGGTTATTTCACATGCGTCGTTGGCATCTTTACACTCTGATTGGTCTCGTTTTTGGGGTTTTGGACTGGTATTACCTGGACTGGCTTGCTTTTGATTTAGGCCAATCCCTCAATGTCAGCCCCATATTGGGCATTATCCTGCTGGTCAGCCTGAATTACGGCATCTGGCTGGTTCCGATCATTCCCGTGGTCATCATTGAAGCCCGGAAAGCTGAAAAAATCACTGGGCCGATCCTCGCCGGCATCCTGACCTGGTGTGCTGCTATCCTCAGCTATTACATCTATTATGGCGTCCTGCTTGCCCTGGGAAAGCTCCCCAACCTCGAATATTTGAATATTTTCGGATCGAAATATGACGGATTTTGGCCCGAATTTTGGCGGAAATTCCGCTTCATCATCCTCAACCAGACTCTGGAATGGCTCCCGATTGCGATCATTGGCGGAGCCGTGATGGGCGTTCTGGCCTGGTGGATTTTCCGTCCCCGCAAGAAAGCTGGCCAAAAACTGGAATCGGTGGAATAAACCCAATTCTTCCTTTTTGAGATTGCGGATTAACGGGTCTTGCCCTATACTTTGCATGCAATGGACTCACAGACTCAAAATCACCTGATTGAACTCAACCGCCGGTTTTATGACCAGTTCGCGACTTCCTTTTCGGATACCCGCAACCGCGCCCAACCCGGCGTCCGCCAACTGGTTTCCAACCTTCTTTCTGCGGCCACTATTCTGGACGTGGGCTGTGGAAATGGAACATTGGCCTGCGCCTTGAAAAAAGCCGGTTACTCAGGGCAATATCATGGCATCGATGTCAGTGAGGGCCTGCTGTCCTCGGCCCGAGCCGCCTTGGGGGAGGCAAAGCAGAATCCCTTCACTTTCCAGCAAGCGGACCTGAGCGACCCGGATTGGCCTGAGCAGCTTCCCTTCAAACGTGTTGACGCACTGGTCAGCTTCGCCGTTCTGCACCACCTGCCGAGCAATGACCTGCGCCTGCGGACCGCCCAGGCCTTTCACAACCTGATTAACCCCGAAGGATTGGTGGCCATCTCCGTCTGGCAGTGGCGGAACAGCCCCCGTCTGGAAAAGCGCATGGTGCCCTGGTCAGAAGCGGGGCTTGAACCGGGGGAAGTGGATGAAGGGGATGTCCTGCTGGACTGGCGGGCCAGTGACCGGGTTGGTCTGCGTTACGTGCACACCTTCTCCGAGGACAGCCTGTCCCAACTGGCGGAAGAAGCCGGGTTCAGGGTCACCAATTCGTTCTTGTCCGATGGTAAACCGGGCAACCTGGCACTCTATCAAACCTGGCAGCCGGTGTAAAAGTGGTGGCTATCACGCAGACAACCTGATCTGCGTATTTCCTTGATACTAGAAAATTCGTGTTTACCGTAGGGGCGCCTCTTGTAGGCGCCTTTGTATGCGGACGGGCACAAGAACCGCCCCTACATCAGCTAAAACGCAGGATATGGAGAGGAGGAAAATTCAAAGCCTCACCTCATCAGTCTGCTGCGCAGCCAGCTTCCCCTCAAGGGGAAGCCTTAACTGTCATTTCGCCTTCCCCCTTGGGGGGAAGGTGGCACGCAGTGCCAGATGAGGGGAAAATCCCTTCTCACGCAATTATTAAATGCAGGTCATGTATAGTGAGAGCGCAGGATTGAACCAATATTACAAAAACCTTGTCTTGCTGGAAACGTGATCTGAGTACTCCCTTGATACTAGAAAATTCATGTTTACCCTAGGGGCGCCTCTTGTAAGCGCCTTTGTATGCGGACGGGCACAAGACCCGCCCCTACATCAGCTAAAACGCAGGTTAAGAAGAGAAGGAAAATTCAAAGCCCCACCTCATCAGTCTGCTGCGCAGCCAGCTTC
>CAYUSC010000022.1:12718-28776 GCA_964447265.1 uncultured Candidatus Brevefilum sp. | reverse complement strand
TCGGGGGTCAGGCCGGGGATATGGAAAAGCGCCACGCCGCCAAAGGTGGCGATGCTGGCGCAGAATGATTTCAGGTTTTCGACCGTGGCTTCATGAATGCCGGTCATGTAAGGCACTTTGCCGAGAGATTCCGCCTGGAGCCTATCGCCGATGGCCTTTCCCAGAGCGCCAAAATCAGGATTGTTCCGAACGTCTGCTTCGATCTCTATATGGACGGTGGGCTGGCGATTTTCATCCAGATGGTAGCCATAGGCGGGGGTGACGCCGGTGAGCGCCGCCGCCAGGGCTGAAGGTCCGCCTTCGCGGTTGGTGCGCGCCCCTAAAACGGCATTGGCGTAGCAGACCGCGCTGCTTTCCGCCCAGGCGATATGTTCGCCAAAGCGGGGCAGGTTGCCGAAGAGATAAGGCGTGCAGGAGCAGGTGGTCACGATGCCCATAGCCTCGAAGGCTTCCAGCACCCGTCGCTGGTTGGCGGCGAATTCTTCGGAAATCCCCAATTTCTTATAATTCTCAATATCCATGCCGGCCGGGTTGAGCGTGGTGAGCACCTGGACGCGCCCGCCGCCCGCTGCCATTTCCGCCAGCCAGTCCAGCCCCGCCTCGCCCAGGTTGGCATAGGACACGCCGCTGACCTGCACGGAACCGACCGGGATCATCCGCTCCGCGCCGTAGATCCGCCCCAGCGCGGTCAGGATCTGCATCGCTTTTTGGGCGGTGGGACCGTGGTCGCCGTTCAGGAGAGACTGTTCTTGGGGGGTGAGGTACATGGGAGAATTTACCATCTAATCAACAAGTTCGGGCGCAGGGGTCACTGGCAGGTCATTGAGCTGACGCCAAACGGCATCAATCACCTGCAGGGCGGTCAGGTTGCGGTTGGGCCAGCCCTGGCGCATATTCCTGCTGTTCGAAAAATCGTTGGGGATTTCCAGCCCACTCATCGTCAGGTGGAAACCGCCTTCATCCAGCCCCTGATTGGGCAGGGATTGGACCGCCCGCCAGAAATTCCACAGCGGGAGATCGTATTCATAGGCCAGGCGAGCATTGACCGCGTTGATGGCGTAATTGCCTTCGATGTTGTCGGCCTTGGTGGAAAGGATGGGCAGAGCGCCAAAATCAATCACGGTTTCAATGATCTGGCGCATGTATTTTTCGTAATTCTCGACCTTGTTATTGCTGCCCCAGGATTCCTCCATGCTGATCAGCACGATGCTGGGCTGGTAGAGGCGCAACTCACAATCCAATGGTGATTCACCCGACTCGCAGCGTTCGTCATCCGCTGCCCAGAAGGGAGAAAGGACCGAGGCGACATTCATCCCGCCATGGACGGCCGCGCTTTCGCGGGACCAGGACCCGCTGAAGTGGTCGATGGCTTCCTGCAGATAAGCGTATGGATCGCCGAGGATATAGAACCCGGGGACATCAAATGCCGCGAGGAAGTAGGTGGTGATATTTTGGCAATCGCCAACCTTTGAGAAGTGGTCCGGATCATTTCCTTTTTCAAGGCCTGCTTCATAGATAGCCCGGGCTGCGGCGGAGACGGTGGGGATGACCGGCCAGTTCTGCCAGTCTTCCGGGTCCAGGCGGACATCGGAGGTGCTGGTTGGAGAGGGAATTTCGGTTTCGGTGCCGGTGGCTGCCGGTTCGGTGGTTTCGGCCACGATCACAGTATCAACCTGTTCTTCGGTGGGCGCTGCGGTCTGTATGTGGGGAGCAGCGGTTTGAGGTGTGCATGCAGCCAGGAGGAATCCCATCAGCAGTGCGAGAATAATGGATTGTCTCAATGCTTTCTTGAAGTTCATGGTGCACCTTTACCGCTTGAAATATTGTTGCCTTATGGTTGTAGGCAATCTATTGTAACAAATTATTAGCCAGGGCCAGCAATACCCTTAATTGAGAAATTCGTCCAAATTCACCTGTGGGAAGGGCACCTTATCGAAATGTTTCCCGGCTGTCTCCAGCGGAGCGGTCAGGTCGAACCCGACCTTGCAGGTTTCATAGCTACCGGGCGTGGCGCTGGGGTCCAGAGAGGAACCGCGCTCACGGCCCAGCCAGACCAGATCCTTGTCGGCCTGGAAGCGGGTGGCCATAGCCCATTCAACCGAGAGCGGGTCATAGATGTCGATATCCTCATCGACCACGTAAATATGCTTGCAGGAGCGATGACCGCGGGAGGCGGCTTCGAGGGCTTTGCGGCCGTCATCCTCGTGATGTTTGCGGATTTTGACGATGGCGTGCAGCCAGGAACAGCCGCCGGGGTTGATGTTCACATCCAGGCATTCGGCTACCTTGCTGACCTCGCGGAAGATGGTGGGTTCGCGGGGCATGCCCATCAGGAGTTTGTGCTCCAGCCCACCGGGGAGCAGGGCATGCCAGATGGCGTTCCTGCGGTGGGTGATGCATTTGACCACCAGCACAGGTTCCTCGCGGATCACGTCCTGAGTTTCAGTCAGGTCCACGAAAGGCCCTTCGGCATGGCGGCGGTCACGGTGGATGGTGCCTTCGATCACGAATTCGGCATCAGCCGGGATCAGCAGGTCCGATGTCCGCGCTTTGACCACGTTGAACGGCTCCAGCGCATTAGCAATTTCAAGTTCGTCCTGCCCGAGTTCCACGGAGGTGGCCGCGGCTACGAGAATGTTGGGGGTCACGCCGATGCAGATCGCCACATCCACCGCGCCGAGGTCCTGCAGAAAGGTGTCAAAATGGCGGGTTTTCACCACCCGCACGGACATCTCGGTTTTGGAGAACTGCATGCAGCGGTGAAAATCCATATTCTGACCATGTTCAGGGTGCCTGGCGATCATTACGCCGGAACTGATGTAATTTCCGCCGTCGCCTTCGCAGTGGAAGAGGATTGGCAGAGCGTCCAGATCGGGTTCATTAATGATGACCTCCTGGCAGGCGGCTTGTTCAACCATAGCCGGCTTCCTGGGGTGGTCAATGGCCTGGGTGAGGGTTGGGATGATCTCCTGCACCGGGATATTGAGGTAATCCGCAAAGGATTGTTTGGTGCAAAAGAGGTTGCCCGCCACGGAAAAGGCGGACTCATTGATTTGGGAGAACAGGACGGGCTGAGGCTCCAGCGCTTTCAGAATTCCCGCTACAGTGAGATATTTCGAGACCGGTTTTTGGATTTGGGTGAGGCTGCCGTCCCACATACATTTTTCAAGATAGGTTCTGAATGTCATCGCTGGCCCTTCGCTCTTTGGTGTTGGCTGAATTATAGCACTCACACCCGCCAGCCTGGTTTGGGGTAGGATTCCTGATACCTCGCTATGCTATACTCTGCATAGATTACACGCTTTCCCGGCAAGCATTCTTATTGGTATTTTGGGAGATTATGTTTGTGAAACGACCCTTCTGGCAAGTATTTAAGATATGGCTGGCTTTACTGCTGATCCTGGCATCCGTTTTTCCTTTTCAGGGCGCAGTATTCGGTCAGGATTCGGGCGGTGGCGGCCCGGAAGTAGACCCGGAGCTTCTGGATGAAGCTGCCCGTTCCGATTCTCTGGATTTCCTGATCATCTTTGAAGGCCAGGTGGATCTCTCCGCGGCCTATGCGATGGATTGGGAAACGCGCGGCTGGTACGTCGTTGACACCCTGACGGCTGCCGCGGATGCCGCTCAGGTGGACGTGCGGGCTTATCTGGACCGGGAGGGCGTCAGCTATCAGGCTTTCTGGGCGCAAAATGTGATCGCAGTGACAGGGGCAAATCGAGCATCTTTTGAGGGCCTATTCACTTTCACCGAAATTGACGCCCTGCGGGTGAATGCCGAGGTGAGCCTGGTGGAACCGGTTGAATCCGTGGAAGCGGTTGCCGCGCAAGCTGACCGGGCCGTGGCGAGCAACCTGCTGCATATCAACGCCGATGACGCCTGGGCGTTGGGGTATACCGGCGCGGGGCTGGTCGTGGGGAGCATTGACACAGGCGTTCGTTATACCCATGAGGTTCTTGTGGGACAATACCGCGGGAACCTGGGTGGGGGCGCATTTGACTATAATTACAACTGGTGGGACGCGGTGAATGGACAGACCGTGGCCTATGACGATCACGGACATGGGTCCCACACGACGGGGATCATGGTGGGCGATGATGGGGGGAGCAACCAGATCGGGATCGCCCCCGGTGCGGAGTGGATCGCCTGCAAGGCCATTGAAAGCAACGGATCGGGGTATGCCGCGGACTTGCTGGCCTGCGGGCAGTTCATGCTGGCCCCGACCGACCTCGAGGGAAACAATGCCAATCCGGACTTGAGGCCGCAGGTGGTGAATAACTCCTGGGGGGATTGCGGCAGGACCTATGATGACTGGTATGAGAGCACGATCACAGCCTGGGAAGCGGCGGGGATCTATCCGGTCTTTGCCAACGGGAACGCCACCAATTGCGGTTATTCCCAGCCACCCGGGTTGGGCACTGTGGGCAATCCAGCGCGGGGCTACAACGTGACGGGTGTGGGGTCCACCGGGCTGGACAACGGCGAATATGCCGTTCATTCCAACTGGGGGCCAACCGACAGCCTGGACACCCTCAACCCCAACGGTTACCCCGACCTGAAACCGCAGGTCGTTGCTCCGGGAGTCACCATCCGATCGGCGATGGCCACTTCTGACAGTAGCTATGCCTCGATGACCGGGACTTCCATGTCCGCGCCCCATGTGGCCGGGCTGGTTACATTGATGTGGGAAGCGGGGACTTGCCTGTTGGGGGATTACGTCCAAACCGAGACCCTGCTGCAGGAGAGCGCCACGCCCATTCCTTATGACACAGGCAGCGGCGAGGTCTCACCGAATTACGCCACGGGCTGGGGTGAGATTGACGCGCTCCAGGCTGTGCTGGCTGCCAAGGAATATTGCGGCGATGCCGCGCTGGTTGGCATGGTGACCGATTCGACCACCAGCCAACCGATTGTCGGTGCCACCGTGACGGCTTTGGCGCAGGGGAACCCGGAGAATGACCGCCAGGTGCGAACAGATGCGGATGGAAACTATTTTGCGCCGGTGCACAGCGGGGAGACCTTTGACCTGACGGCTTCCGCTTATGGTTATTATGACCAATCGGTCGGTGATGTCTTTGTACCCCTGCCGGGGGATGAAATTGAGAATAATTTCTCGCTGGACCCCAAAACCCCGGTCACTCTGAGCGGGACGGTCACGGATGGCAGCGGACAGGGGTACCCGCTCTATGCCCAGTTGACTTTTACGGCCGGCAGCCATCAGGAGGTGACCTATACCGACCCCTTTGATGGGACCTATGTGATCGGGCTTTATGAGGATATTGGCTATGAGATTGAGGTCCGCGCTGTGTTGGATGGTTACCGGACGGTGACGGAAACGGGGGTGACCTTCGCCGCACCATCCGCCAGCCGGGATTATGCTCTGCTGATCGGGGATTATTGCGAAGCGCCCGGCTATTTGATCGCCAATGGCTTATATGAACCTTTCAATGAACCGACGCTCCCCGTCGGGTGGTCGGTTGTGGATGATGCGGGAGAAGGCGTCGTTTGGCGATTCGATGACCCGGCCAGGCGCAGTAACAAGACAGGTGGAGAGGGTGGATTTGCCTCAATTGATTCCAGTTATGCCGGAATGAAACACGTCGATACCTCTCTGATCTCGCCCTCCTATGATTTTAGCGGACAGGGCTTAGTGGTGTTGGAATTTGTCCAGGATTTTGAGATCTACCTGCTTTCATCGGCCGAAATTGCCGATGTGGATGTTTCGATCAATGGCGGGGCATGGGAAAACGTGCTGCATCAGGAAGAAGACGCCGTTGGGCCGAACCACCAGACACTTGATATCAGTGCTTGGGCGGGATGGCAGTCGGACGTGCGCATCCGGTTCCATTATTACAACGCCATTTTTGATTGGTGGTGGCAGGTGGATAATATCCGGGTGGGCCCTTATGACTGCGCGGTGCAGCCGGGAGGTGGGTTGGCCGGTTTCATCACCGATCTGGATACCGGCGCCGCACTCAATGGAGAAATCATCGCAAGCCCGGACCGCAGCACCCTGAGCGGGGCGACGCCTGAAGACCCGGCGCTGGCTGATGGTTACTATTGGATGTTCCAGCCACTTTCGGCCAGCCCCGAAACGGTGACGATCACCGCTGGCAGCGCACTCCCCATCCCGGTTACCGTGGATGTGGAATTGGTGGTAGGCGCGATCACCCGCCAGGATTTTGCGCTGAAATCCTTCCGAAATTACCTTCCGCTGTTTGCAAAATAACGGAATTCCCTGATTTTCACCGGATCAGCCGGCAGGTATAATCACGGGCATGTCCAACGCGCCGCTTTACACCGTGATCACATTGGCCGAAGCCTTGCAGGATCCCGCCACGCGGGATTGGCTGGCCTCCTCGGGGGTTTCCCTGCCGGAGGAGATTCCATCGGGCAGTGATCCCGCGCCGGTGGAGCTGCAGGCGATTTTGGAGGGTATTTCCGGCCTGCGGGTGGTCTATAAGATCACAGCCAACATCTGGCAGGCCTCGATCGCCAGCCGCAGGGACGTGAGCTGGGCCAGCCTGCGGTTCCGGGAGTTCACGGGTGACCCGGAGGAGCCGCAGAAGTTCTGCTTTGATGGGGGCTGGGATGAGGTGATCCTGCTGGTCGCCAACCGGGTGGCGAGGCGCTGCGGTCCCCTGGTGCTGCTGCATGATTCCGGCGCGGCGCCCCAGGTGATCTATTAAAATTTAAAAAACACCGCTGAGAACGGCGGTGTTTTCGATTTAATCGAAGCGAGACGCTGAAACCGGAGTCTCAGCGTCTCAGATCATCATGCGCTGGTGGTTGAGAGGATTCTAGGAGCGAGCGCAGCCGCGCAGGAGTGTCGGGCTGCACTGATTAGAAAATGGCCACCAGCAGGAGGACGGGCAAAGCCAGGACCAGACCAACAACAAGCAGGACGGCAAAGACGACGGCCAAAATGCCGAAGACCAGTCCCAAAACGCCGCCGATCAGGCCGAATACCAGCCCGAAAATCCCTTTAATCAAGCCAAGTAAGACATGCATAAGACCTCCAATTAACCTAATTATTTGCTTTTTCTTGCTTCTCACTACAATATACGCAAAAGGGAGGAAAAGGTTGCAAATTGGTTGGAGGTGAGGGCTTATTCGGTATCGGTTTTCGTTATTGACGAGTCTGATTTCAGTTCATCTCTGTGGTAGCGATATTCAATTATCGGCCGGTCGGCATGGATTAACCTCTCGGGCATACCATAATCGGATCGCGAGGGTTGCTGGGTGATGACGACCCGTTTATCCTGTTTCAGGATTACCCTCGAACCGATTGCCGTCGCCAGGTTGACCAAATTTCTGATAATTGGGACCCTGAAGAAACTCTGATAATAGCGGAGATAGAATTTTGTGTGATGATCATCAACCGGCACAAAAGCGACCACAATCCTGAAATCGTCACTGAGGCGATTCATCCATATATTAGGGAATTTGAAATACAAAAGAGCCGGCTCCGGCTGTTTTGTCAGATCGCGCTGAAATTTCGCCGGTTGACCGTTTTCCCCGCGATTTGTCACCCAAACTTTCAAAGTTTCATCTTCCAGCACGGTGACCGGCCCATCTGAAACATACTTAGCACCCCGACCAATGGTATTGTGGTGGACAAAAGGCAGGTGGAAGACATCCAACTGGTTTTCAATCGCTCGGGAGTAATGCACGGGCCAGAGGTCCGTATCCCTTCCATAGCTAAAGTTGTGCTCTAGTTCGGTAAACCAAGGCAGTTCCGGGTATTCATCTCGGGGTTCTCCCCACCAGATCCATATGAAGTCATAGGCTTCTTTGACTGGATAACCGGAAACCAAAAAATCTGCTGGAATTGGATTTGTTTTTCCCCTGGCTGGGATGTACTGACATTTTCCGGTTTCGTCATATTCAAATCCATGAAACGGACATTGGAGATGATTGTGGATGACCTTGCCCGCGCTCAGTGCCGCGCCCCGGTGGACGCATTTGTCTTTAAGGCAGTGGGGAACACCGTTCCGGTCTCGCCAGAATACTAATTTCTCACCCAATCGCGTCACACCAACCGGCCGGTTTTGGAGAATTTCTCCGGATTCAAGAATGGGATACCACTGATTTTTGATCATTGCATCTCCTTATGTGCTAATTGAGCGCGGCTTGATAGGCAGCCAGAGCGCGATCCCGCGCAAAGGCATGATCCACGATCCGATCCGGATGGGTTTGGCCGGGATGGAAGTTGAACTCCCGGCATAGGGCTGCGGAGAGCTTCCAGGGTTCATGGCGGAATTTCGGCGGTAATCCGGCCAGTTCAGGCACCCATTGGGCGATATATTCCGCATCGGGGTCGAATTTCCTGCCCTGCAGAACGGGGTTGAACACCCGGAAATAGGGTGCGGCGTCGGTGCCTGTGCCCGCGGCCCACTGCCAGCCGCCGTTGTTGGCGGCTGGGTCGCCATCCACCAATTGCGCCATGAACCAGGCTTCGCCCTCCTGCCAGTTGATCAGCAGGTCTTTGGTGAGGAAGGAGGCCACAATCATCCGGCCGCGATTGTGCATCCAGCCGGTGGCCAGCAGTTGGCGCATGGCGGCATCGACGACCGGATAACCTGTTTGGCCCTGCTGCCAGGCTTGCAGATCGGCGGGATCGTTCCGCCAGTGAATGTGATTGTAGGGCTCGCGGAATGCACCACGGGTCACTTTGGGGAATTGGTAAAGGATGCTGGTATAAAATTCACGCCAGATCAGTTCATTGATCCAGGTCTGAATTTCCTCTCGGGCAGAGTCGGTGTTTGTTTGCGCCAGGGCGAGTTGTGCACCCGCGAAACACTCCCGGGCGGTGATCAGCCCGAAGCGGAGATAAGGAGATAGGCGGGAAGTACCGTCGAGGTCCATCCGGTCACGCTGGGTCTGATAATAACGCAAGCCGCCGGCGAGGAACCCGTTCAATCGCGCGCGAGCAGCCGCGGCGGTGGCGGGGAAGGCGGAGACCGGTTCGACAGGCGGAAGGGAATCAGATCTCAGATTCGCGGGCAGGGGTGGCAGGGAATTGGGCGCGGGCAGGCAATCCACCGGTGAGGGGAGGGGGGATTCGCGCCATTTACGCTGATAGGGGGTGAAGACCACATAAGGTGTGCCATCGGATTTGAGGACTTGATCAGGGTGCCGGAGAACTTCACCGGGCGTCAGGGTCAGGTCAACTTTCCGGGCAATCCCTGCGTCACGGCCTCGGGCCAGGGGACTGAAATCCTCCTGAGCAAAGATCCGACCGCCACCCAGTTCGGCGGCAAAAGCGGGGAGGGCTTCCTCGGCTGGGCCCTGCCGCAGGATCAGGCGGCTGCCCAGGCGGCGGAGCTGCTCATCGAGGTCCGCCAGGGCATTCAGTAGAAAAGCGCGGCGTTTGGGTGCGGCTTTGGAGAGCATTTCCGGTTCAAGGATGAAGAGGGGGATGAGATTTTGCGCGCCTTCAACTGCGGCGGTGAGGGCCGGGTTATCCTGCAGGCGGATGTCCCGCCGAATCCACCAAATGTGTACGGTCATCCTGCTCCTTTCTCTCCTAGTCCTATTGTATATCAGGCTGGTCTGCCGGGTACCGATTTGTCCAGGGTTAAAAGGAAAGCCGCCCGGCTAGCGGACGGCTTCACTTTTGGCTGTAGCACCCTTATCGAAGATCATCGAGGAGGGGTGCCACAGCCGTTGTTAAGTAACTACTACTGTCTATCATGTACACCACCTCCTCACTTCGTGGGATCGCATCTATAGAAGATGAGGTTGCTAAGTTGTAAATTAAGTATCACATAGTCCGGTTCGCTTGTCAATAAAGGGGTGTTTTAGCGGATGTAAACTCTTTTAATCAGAATTCCAGTTCATCCACCTTCACCACGCGGTTGGTCCGGCCGGGATATTCCACCCAGTTGGTGACGATATTGAATTCCCGAATGACATCAGCAGCCCTGACCTTTTCGCCGTTATCGAGGTTGATATCCTCTGTGGTGTGGGCGTCGCCGATCAAAGTCAGGTCGTAACCCCGTTCCAGCGCGGCATAGGCTGTGGACTGAATGCACCAGTTGGTGTGCCCGCCTGCCAGAACGATATGGGCGATACCGAGCCGGGCCAGGGTTTCTTCCAGTTCGGTTTGTTCGAAGGAGGAGTTGAAATGCTTGTTTATCCTGATTTCCTCCGGCAACGGGGTGAGCCCAGTGACGATCTGCCAGGCAGGGCTTCCGGGCGCCATTTCATGATTGGTGTGCTGGATCCAGATGACAGGAATGCCTTGATTGCGGGCTTTTTCGACCGCCCGACGGGTGTTTTCAATGATGAGATCATCTTTCCACGCGCCGACAATTACGCCAACCTGCATATCCACAATCAATAAGGCTGTTTTATCGCCTTCACGAATAATTGCCATTTTTTCCTCCATCAGTTTCTTTTTATCCCATTATACAATTTTCCAGATTGAGATTTCACCTCATTAGCGTCCTGTCGGCCGAAAAGGCAGTGACGAAAAATAAGGTTTCTTCCTGCTGAGACCTGGACCTAACTTCAAATCCATGACTGTTATAATGGTAGTGTTGGTATTTATTGTGAGGAGGCTTAGCGTTATGAAATATCGGAAATTTGGATCTCTGGACTGGAAGACCTCCGCATTGGGCTTTGGCGCAATGAGGCTCCCGGTTTTGGATAATGACAGCGGGCGGATCAATGAACCGCTGGCGATGGAAATGGTCCGCCATGCGATCGATTCAGGGGTCAATTATGTGGACACCGCCTACCCTTACCATCAGGAGCAAAGCGAACCCTTCATTGGTAAGGTGCTCAAGGATGGTTATCGAAATAAAGTCAAACTGGCGACCAAGATGCCTTCCTGGTTTGTGAAAGAGGCAGCGGATCTTGACCGGTTGCTGGAAGAGCAGCTTCGCCGGCTGGATGTGGATCACTTAGACTTCTATTTGCTGCACGCCCTCAACGCGCAATATTGGGCGAAGTATAAGCAGCTTGATGTGTTCACTTGGGCCGAGAAGAAGATGGCGGAGGGCTTATTTGAGCATCTCTGCTTCTCATTCCATGATGAGTATTCCGTTTTTGAGGAAATTGTCAACGGATACGATAACTGGACCATGGCCCAGATCCAATACAACTATATGGATACGGATTACCAGGCCGGGACGAAGGGCCTGAAATTGGCGGCAAGTAAAGGCCTGGCGGTGGTCGTGATGGAACCCCTGCGGGGTGGCCGGCTGGCAAAGAATCCCGCTCCGCCCAAAGTGGAAGAAGTCTGGGCCAGGAGCGAGTATGACTGGTCACCGGCAGCCTGGGCGCTGCAATGGGTCTGGAATCAACCCGAAGTTTCCACCGTCCTGAGCGGGATGAGCACCATCCAGCAGGTGGAAGAGAACCTGGAAACAGCTTCCCATTCAAGCGTGGGTCTTTTGAAGGAGCAGGACCTTGTCCTGGTTGAGCAGGCGCGCAAGGCTTATGAATCCCTGGCGCCGATCCCCTGTACGCAGTGTGAGTACTGCTTGCCCTGCCCGAATGGGGTCTCGATTCCTAAGATTTTCGAGGTTTACAACGAAGCGATCATGTATGAGGAGTTCAGCGGTTCCCGTTGGGCGTATATGAACCAGATTCCAGCCGCCGCCCGGGCGGATAACTGCGTGGAATGCGGTGAATGTGAGGCTGCCTGCCCGCAGAGCATTCAGATCATTGACTGGCTGGCGAAAGCGCACGAAGCTTTACACGAACCTCAGAAATGAGGCTCGATCTTCTGGAAAAGCATCGGCTCCGGCGAATGCCGGGGCCGGTTCGTTTAATCGCACCGGTGAGATTTCCTTGCGTGGATAGATTGAACCTTCTATAATGAACGAATGAATGAACCTCTGAAACCCGCAAAGAAGACTTTTCCCTGGCGCTGGATCCTGTTGGGCCTGGCGTTTTTACTGACCGCGGTTTGGGTCTATCTAACACCCGAGGGGATATTTGGCAAGGCGCATGCAATTGGCTATGCCGTCTGCCACCAGATTGATGCCCGTTCATTTCATTTCTTCGGGTACACCTTTCCCCTTTGTGCCCGCTGCTCGGGCACTTTTCTGGGCGCGATGCTCGGACTGGGATGTCAGGCCCTTTTAGGCCGCAAAGGTAAGATGCCGAGGCCGATCGTGCTGGTGCTGTTCGGTCTGCTGGCCCTGTCCTGGGTGTTGGATGGGAGTAATTCTTTTTTGATGCTGCTGCCCGGTGGGCATTCCGTCTATACAACCCAGAACTGGACCCGTTTGGTGACCGGTACTGGGATGGGGCTGGCAATTTCGGTTGTATTGCGGCCGGCTTTCATTCAAACGGTTTATAAAACCTGGGATGAGGAATCTTCGCTGGATAACTGGAAGTATCTTCTGGGCTTGATTGCAGCCGCGGCGGTGATGGACATCCTGATCCTGTTGGATATTCCCTGGATCCTTTTCCCGCTGGCATTGATCGGCTCGCTGGGGGTGGTGGTGCTGCTCACGATGATCTACAGCATGGTTTGGATCATGATCACGAACCATGAGAACCAATATGCCCGGCTCCGGGATTATTGGGTGCCGCTGGTGGCGGGGTATATCGTTGCCCTGCTCCAAATTGGAATTATTGACCTGTTGCGCTATCTTTGGACGGGGACCTGGGCGGGATTTTCGATGTAATTGTTTGCAACTTTGAGGTGGGTTAGCCGTATAATAGTAAGAGAAGAATGTGTTTGAAAGGATTAATTAATCAATGGATATTTTAGCTGCGTTTGGCCTTTCGGCCAGCGCCGGATTGAATGCGTATATTCCTCTTCTGACGGTTTCGTTGCTGGCTCGTTTTACGAACCTGATCGAACTCTCAGAACCCTGGTCAGCGCTGGAATCATGGTGGATTATTGGTTTACTGGTCGTGCTTTCTCTGGTGGAATTCTTTGCCGATAAGGTCCCGGCGGTGAACCATGTGAACGATATTATCCAATCCTTCATCCGTCCAGCCGCAGGGGCGGTCCTTTTCGCTGCCAGCGCCAATGTGATCACCGAGGTGCATCCGGTGCTCTCGATGGGGGCTGGCCTCCTGATCGCTGGGAGCATCCACGCAGTCAAGGCTTTGGCTATCCGCCCCGCCGTAACGGCGACAACGGGCGGCACGGCTAATGTGCCGGTGAGTGTGTTGGAGGATGTTGTCTCCACTGTGATGTCGGTGATCTCCGTCGTTCTGCCCATATTAGTGGCGGTATTCCTGGTTGTGATGGGAGGGTTGATCATCTGGTGGACCACGCGTAATACGGTGGATGAACGCGACCTGCCTAAAGGTGGATAAAATTTGACCCCTGGAAGGTTATTATTATAAAATTTGATTATAGTAAAGGAGTGAGAACATGTCTTATCAATCGGGTAATCAATATCAATCAACGTCTTCGCTGGCTGTGATCAGCCTCATCGGTGGAATCGCCAGCTATTTCATCCTGCCCGTTCTGGGCGCCATTGTCGCCATCATCACCGGAGGGATGGCCAAAAAGGAAATTCTCAGTAGCTCCGGAACCATTGGCGGTTTGGGGATGGCAAAATGGGGTGTGATCCTGGGATGGATCAATATCGGCCTTGGGCTGATTGGCATCTGTTTCGCCGTTCTGGCATTTCTTGGTGTTTTGACGATTCCGGCCTGCCTGGTACCCTTTGCCAATTGGGATATTAGTTATTAATCAATTTCAATTTAATCTGTAGGTAAAACAAAGGAGTTATTATGTCTGAAGAGATTAATCTGCCCAATCCACCGGAACCAATGGAACCGGTTGAGAAGAAAAAGAAGACCTGGCTCTGGATTCTGCTGGCTGTGTTGGCAGTCCTGGTGCTTTGCGCCTGTGTGGTTGTGATTATTGCAGTGGTGATCTTCGCTGTTAATGGCGAGATGGATTACTATTTATTCCATCAAATCCCCGCTTTGTTGAGCATGATCTAGCCCACTAAATACTATAAAAGTTATCAAAAGAGACACCTTTGGGTGTCTCTTTTTTTTAATGTGATTAGCCTGTTACCCTGGCAAGGCCGCCGTTATTGGCGAGTTCGATTAATTGATCGAGCGCCTGGCGGGCCTTTTCACTGGTTTCCGGGTCGAGATTGAGTTGGGCGAACTCATCCTCATCAAGGATGAGATAATGTCCATCGGGATAGGCCAGCAGGTCCAGAGCCAGGTCCACATAGGATACCTTTTGGTTGTCTATCACGGCGGGATAGGTCACGTTGCAGTACCAGCCCTTGATCCGGTCATCGTCCTTGTCATGGATGGCGAAGATGTTGTACCAGCGGTCGGCATAATAGCGTTCCACGAATCGGTCATTTTCCCGCAGAAGGATGTCATGAAAGAGGAAGTCGCTCCGGTTGAACCGGGCTTCGACCAGCACACTGTGGTCGTCCTGTTCGAGAACCCGACCGTCATAACGCCAGGTTTCTTTGTGGGATGTATTGAGTTTGATGATGGCGAGGATTAGGCCTTCAGCGGTCATTCCATTTCCTTTCCATTTTCCAGGCAGAGCAGGTCTTCGGGTGCGTAGGACACCGTCAGCGTCTCACCAATGGCATGAGGTTCCTGCAGCAGGACCTGGAAATTGGGTTGGTTTTCATTAACGGTTAAGGTTACCAGATAACGATCACCCTGGAAGACCTGATCGGTCACTTTTCCGGTGATTTGGTTGGTCTCTTCTGCATTAAAGCTGATTTGAGCCTGGCCGGGGCGGAAGAGCAGGGTGATTTCGTCCTGTGATTGCAGGCAGGGTGCGTTTCCCGCCCTGAATTGACCCAACGGCGTTTGGATCAGAAGCGAATCGTGGCTAATCACCTGACCGGGCACGAGGTTGCCCAGCCCGAAAAACCGCGCCACCCAAACATTGCGGGGATGGTGGTAAATCTCGTGAGGTTTGCCCTCCTGCAGGATAACGCCGTCATGCAGCAGGAGCAGCCGGTCGGCAATGGCAAAGGCCTCTTCCTGGTCATGGGTGACGTAAATCGCAGGGATATGGGTCTCTCGAAGGATCCGGCGCAGCTCACGGCTGAGCTGCTCGCGCAGCGTTCGGTCCAACGCACCCAAAGGTTCATCCAGCATCAACAAGCGCGGTTCAGGCGCCAAAGCCCGGGCCAGGGCGACGCGCTGCTGTTCCCCACCGGAGAGCTCGGTCACCTTGCGCCTGGCAAAGTTGGTCATGTGGATGGTTTCCAATGCTGCGGTTACTTTCTTTTGGATGTCCTCTTTCGGCTCTCCCTGCATTCGCAGACCGAAAGCGATGTTCTCGCTCACGTTGCGATGGGGGAAAAGGGCGTAATCCTGAAACATCAAGCCGAATTCGCGCTGATGGACGGGGACGTTGGTCAGGTCCTGCCCATCCCAGGTGACCTTGCCGCTCTCGGCTTCTTCCAACCCGGCGATGATCCGCAATAAGGTGGATTTGCCGCTGCCGGATGAGCCCAACAGGCAAACGGTTTCATCGTCCCGGACGGTGAAGGAAACCTTCTTCAACAGGGGCTGACCTTCGTAGGTTTTTTCGATTTCATGAATGGTGAGCATTAGAAAATTTCCTTGTCAGGCAGACGGAGGCGTTCGATCAGGAAGATACCGGCCGCGCAAACCAACATCAAGAGGGTGGACATCGCCAGCGCCTGGCCGTAATTGAGCGCGCCGGGCTGAGAGATGTAGCGATAGATCGCGATGGGGAGGGTGGGGAACTGCGGGCGGGTGAGGAAAGAGGTCGCCCCAAACTCTCCCAGAGAGATGGTCAGGGCAAAGATCATGCTGACCAGGAGTGACGGCGCCATGAGGGGAAGGTCCACTTCCCACCAGACCCGGGAAGGCCTGGCGCCCAGCACCCGGGCGGCGTTGCGCAATGAAGCGGGGATGCTTTGCAGCGCTGGGCCAAGGGTGCGCACCACAAAGGGCAGCGCGATCAAGCTGTGAGCGATGGGCAGCAGGATGGGAAAGGTCAGGGTGCTGAAGGGCGGCTTATTGAAGACGATGATGAATCCCAGGCCGAGGGTTATAGCCGAAGCGCCCAGCGGCAGCATCAGCAGGGGATCGAGGATCGCGTTCAGGCGGCTGGGCTG
>CAYUSC010000022.1:0-12618 GCA_964447265.1 uncultured Candidatus Brevefilum sp. | reverse complement strand
ATCAGAATCACCACAACGGCAGTTTCGAACCCACGTTTGGGTTTGCGTAAGGCCGCAGCCTGTGAACGGCTGGATGAAGAAAGGACTTCCTTGCGGTTCAGCCGGTTGTGACCGACGGTGATAATCAGGGTGCAGATCAACTGAATAACGGAAAGGATCGCGGCTAGAGGCAGGTTCAGGAGGTGCATAGCCTGGATATAGATATCCACTTCCAGGGTGGCAAATTGAGGCCCGCCCAGCATCAGGATCACGCCAAAACTGGTGAAATTGAAGAGGAAAACCAACAGGGTGGCAGAGAGGATCGCCGGGCGCAGGAGGGGTAAGGTCACTTCCCGGAATGTGCGCCAGGGGCTGGCCCCCAGAACACGGGCTGCCTGCTGGAGGCGGACATTTTGGCGCGACCAGGCGTTGCTGACCACACGAATAATGATCGTTGTGTTGTAAAAGACGTGGGCGGTGAGGATCGCCCCAAAGGTGTTGAGAAACTGGACCGGGGGCGAATCGAGGTTGAACAGCGCCATCAATCCCAGGTTCACCCAACCCCGCGGCCCCAGCAGGGCGTTGAACCCGGCGGCGACCACAACCGTGGGCAGGATGAAAGGCAGGGTGGAAAGCAGCTTGAGAGTTTTCTTTCCGGGAAAGGTGAAATGGGAAAACAGCCAGGCGCCGGGCAGGCCGACCACCAGGGTCAGCAGGGTGGAAAGGGTTGCCTGGAAGACGGTGAACCGTAACGGCTGCCAGACCTGACTCCAATTTAACGCGGAAAGGTCAAAGCCCCACTCCGGGGAGATCAACAGATTGAAGATCGCCAGCAGGGGCTGATAGAAAAAGACACCCAGAAAGGCGGCGGGCAGCAGCCAGAAGAGCGCTGCCCGCCAGGTGGGTCGGTTACGGAGTCCGGGGAGGCGGACTGAATGCAAGGTCACTGCAGAACGGTCTCCGTCCAGGCGTTAATCCAGGTTTCCCGGTTGGCGTCGATCAAATCAGGCGCCAGGGTTGCGGGCTGGGAGGGGATATCGACGTTATCCTGAAATTCAACGGGCAGGTCGGCTTCGCTGTTGACCGGGAAGACGAACATTTGCAGGGGGATATCCTCCTGGAAGGTGGAGCTGAGCATGAAGTCGATGAATTTTTCGGCCAGATCACGGTTTTCGGTCCCCGCCAGGATGCCGGCGAATTCGATTTGGCGGAAGCAGGTGTTGGGGCCTACGATGGAGGCGGTGGGGGCTTCTTCAATCGGTGATTCGGCGTAGACGACCTCGGCGGCGGGGCTTGAGCCGTAGGAGACGACCATTGGTTGGGGACCCTGTCCGGAGGAGCCGCTAAAATTCGTGTAGTAAGCGGTTTCCCAGTCGTTGACGACCACCAGGCCGTTATCGACCAACTGCTGCCAGTAGGTCAGGTAGCCCTCTTCGCCAAATTCAGCGATGGTGGCCATCAGGAAGGCCAGCCCGGGGGAAGAGGTGGAGGGGTTTTCCACGGCCAGCAAGCCGGCATATTCCGGCTGGACAAGCTCTTCCAGCGTGGTGGGAACAGCCAGGCCGGATTCTTCGAAATAGGCTTTGTCATAATTGATGCAGACATCGCCATAATCGATCGGCAAGGCTGAGAAACTGGAATCGAGCTGGAACTCCGCCGGCACCTGCGCCAGAAGAGGGGATTCATAGGCTTCGAAGATTTCGCCTTCTAACGCACGGGTCAGAAAGGTGTTATCCACGCCGTAGAAGACATCCGCCAGAGGGTTGTCTTTGGAGAGGATGGCTTTATTAAGCGCTGCGCCGGTGTCGCCGCTGCGGATGAATTCAACCTTAACATTGTTCTCGGCCTCGAATTGGGCGACAACATCTTCGCTGATGGCAAAGGAGTCGTGGGTCATCACCGTCAGGGTGCGGGTTTCCTGGGCGGCGTCCGGGGTTTGCCCGGTGCAGGCGGCCAGGATACCGGCGATCAGAATCAGGACGAGTAGAGATTTCTTCATTATTAATTGGAACCTTTCGTTTCATTATTTGGATTAAATGTGTGGATGCAAAGCAAAATACCATTGTCAATGGAGACTGAACCGGTTGCTGCGGTCATCCGGTTGCTGATGCCGCGGGTCCGGTCAGGATAGAGGGTTTCATGGTTGAGGGGATAGGCCATTTGGCCGGTGGTGACGCCCGTCACCGGACCCATCAGGGGGAGCAGGGAGACGGTCTGGCCGGGTTGCCCGTTGAGGGTGACCTGATCGCGAATCAGGAAGACTTCCTGGGTGCCATCCACCAAACGGACATCCAGATCTGTCAGCTCAGGTTGGGTCAGCAGGAAAATATTACCCAGGGTTTGGTCCAGCCGGTCACCCAGGGCGGCGGCGATCCAGATAGTTTTAGGGTGAAGTTCCAGCGCGGCCTGGATGCCAAGTTCGAGATCGGTCTCGTTTTTATCGACGGGATAGCGCCTGACCGAGACGCCCTGCGCTTCGAATTTTTGGATATCCTGCGGGTTGGCGGAATCCAGGTCGCCGAGGATCAGCGCGGGAGTCAGCCCGAGGGCAACCATGTGGCGCAGGCCACCGTCGACCGCGATCAGGATATCATCGGGTGACAGCCGGGCGCGCAATTCCTCTGGCGCTGGCAGCTCGCCGTTGACAAAGAGGATTACCCTTGGGTTGTCTTTGCACATAAGAAAACACCCTCTCTTGACGGGGAGGGTGTTGATTAGCAAACGTTATTAATCCCTCCGCCGGCATTATCCGGATCAGGTCTTGCGGGTCGAGGACCGATTGTCCTCCTCTCAGCCTGAGTGCTCAGGCTCCCCGTTTAACTGTTAGTTATCTCAATTTAACTGTATCCTACCATACCTTCGGGCAGGATGTCAATTTTAATCTTTGTACACTTTACCATTGCGGTTGATACCGGTCGGCATCGCGGCCTTTGCCCACAACCAGAGCAACAACAACGCCCACGACAAAGCCACCGATATGCGCCCAGAAGGCCGTTCCGCCCACATCTCCGGCCGCGCCCAATGAAAGCACACCGTTGAAAAGCTGGAGGACGAACCAGAAAGCCAGCAGGATATAGGCCGGCAGGGTTTTGAGGGTCATGAAATAGCCGAGGGGGATGAAGGTCTGAACCCTGCTGTGGGGATAGAAAACCAGATAGGCGCCGAGAACGGCAGCAATCGCGCCGCTGGCGCCGACGGTTGGCAGGGTGGAGGCGGGGTTGATGAAGGCATGGGCCAGGGCAGCAAAAACGCCCCCCGCAAGGTAGAAGATCAGGTAGGGGATATGACCCAGTCGGTCCTCGACATTGTCGCCAAAGATCCAGAGATACAGCATATTGCCGCCCAGGTGCAGCCAGCCGGCGTGCATGAACATGGATGTGAAGATGGAGGCGAGGTTACCCGGGTTGGCCGGCGCGGCCAGGAAGGTGGCCGGGGTGAAGGCGAGTTGTGAAAGCAAGGCTGTGTTGTTGGTCGTTGCACCTGCAAGCCATTCAAAAACAAAAACGATGACATTGGCGGTGATCAGCAAGTAATTGATGACAGGAACCTGTCTGGTCCTGATTTGATCGCGGATAGGAATCATGATGATAAGCTCCTTGATTTTTCCAATAATTTGTTCATACAATTAGTTAACCCGATTTTTTCGATTCTACCTTAGACCTGGGTGGCTGAGAATAGCTTTCCGGTTTGAGCCTGCCAGGTTTGAGGGCAGTTTTTAAGGTTAAGAACCTGAATATTCCTTGACAAGCGGAACTGTAATAATTATAATCAGTATAAATAAATAACAATTATAAATAAGAGTTTGAAGAAAAAGTAACGAAACCGAGGACATTTTCATCCTAAAAATGTCCGAAACAGTAATCAACAACCAAATACCAAATTTACGAAATGGAGAAAATCATGGAAAATCAAGAAACATCAACAGTTGTACCGATGCCCCGCATTGGCGATAAAGCCCCAGAATTCACAGCCGTCACCACCCAGGGACCGATCAACTTCCCCTCGGATTACAAGGGAAGCTGGGTGATCCTTTTCAGCCATCCCGCTGACTTCACGCCCGTTTGTACGTCCGAATTTATGACCTTCGCTTCGTTGGAAGATAAATTCGCCAAAGCCAATTGTAAACTGGTTGGTCTTTCGGTGGACGGCCTTTACAGCCACATTGCCTGGCTGCGGACCATCAAGGACAAGATTCAATATCGCGATATGAAGGACGTGGAAGTCAACTTCCCGCTGATCGAGGACATCTCGATGAATGTTGCCCATAAATATGGGATGATCCAGCCCAATGAGAGCGGCACACAGGCAGTCCGCGCCGTTTTCTTCATCGACCCCAAGGGCGTTATCCGGGCCATCATTTATTACCCGCTGAGCCTGGGCCGCAATTTTGACGAGATCTACCGGGCGCTGATCGCCATGCAGACCGCTGACGAATTCAAAGTTGCCACACCCGCTGATTGGGTTCCCGGTGAAGATGTGATCATCTCCCCCGCAGGTTCCTGCGGTGTTGCCAAGGAACGCATGGAAAAGACCAGCGATCTGAAGTGCTATGACTGGTTCTTCTGCCTGAAACCATTGGCTAAGGCTGATGTGGAAAAAGCCATTTTGAAGAAATAAGCTCAATCAAAACGACTGACATAGAAAAGCTGCCAGGAAATTGGGCAGCTTTTGAATTTAATAAAGTCATGGATAATTGTCATCTTGAAACCGGGAGAATCGGCGGGCTATAATTACCTTGCGAATCAGTGAGTAAAATTAATAAAGATTTTACGTGACTGGTAGAGTTATTATGATAGGATTATTTACGATAAACTGATGGACCTTTAAATTGCTTTGAACACCAGCTTGTTGGAGATTTTTCCGTTTACCCGCTCCGCCTGTTGATTTCCCGGAAGATTGGGATGGTCCTGAGCGGCCGGATCTCCATCGGCCCGGGTATCATTCTCCTCGCTTTGCCCATTGGTGGGGCGGTGAGCCTGATCCGGGTGATCGGCGGTTTCACTTTGATTTTTGGCTTCTCGCTGATTTTGCTCTCTATGCGGTTGAAACGGGCCTGGCGAGAATTTACTCTGGACTCTAATTAATTCGTAATCTGACTACTTACCGACTTAATTGAGTAAATGCCCGTCTATTAGGCGGGCATTGCATTTTAATGGGAGCCAGTTGTAATTTCAGGTGGATTTGTGCTATGATTGATACGGTGGGTGGAAAAAACGAACAATCAGCTTGACTCTTGACCCCCAATTTGTTATAATGACAACTTGCGCTTTGCGCCTGCTTATTTATTTAAATGGGTTACCATTTATGATTAAATCCCGGCAACCTTAGCTTACCAGGAGTGCTAATGGCAGAATTATTGCCCACCAAATCGTACCGACGAATTCCAGTTGGTCTGGAACTCCCCAAACTTATTCAAGTTCAAATGGATTCCTTCTTGCGGCTCAAGCGAGAAGGTTTTACGCAATTATTCGGTGAGATCTCGCCAATCGAATCGTATAACAAGGGAATGCAGCTTTATTTCCCGAGTGACGATGAGATCTCGAAGGAATGGGATTTGAAGTATTGGTTTGAAGATCCCAAGAACACAATTGAGGAATGCCTCGAACGTGACCTGACCTATGCTTCACCGCTGTATGTCAGCGTGTTGCTCAAGGGGAAGGAAGTCCCTGAGCCAATCAAATCCGATCTCTTCCTGGGTGATTTCCCGGAGATGACCCCCAAAGGCACCTTCATTATTAATGGTACTGAACGCGTGGTCGTTTCTCAGTTGATCCGCTCCCCTGGTGTCTATTTTGAGCGTGAAGTGGACCGCACCACCGGTCGGTTCCTTTCAACGGCCAAGATGATCCCTGACCGCGGGGCCTGGATGGAATTTGAAACCCGCAAGAACGACTATGTGATCATTAAATTCAACCGCAAACGCACCACACCTGTGACCGTTTTCCTGCGCGCTTTAGCCGCAGTGGATGACGGGATGGGTGAGGATTCTCCGATCAAGACCGGAACCGATGAAGAACTGATCGCACTCTTCGAAGACGTGGATACCAATCCCGACCGGAAGTTCATCCCTTCGTCAATCAATCAGGAACCCGCCTGGGAGCTTGATGGCCACCGAACTGTGGCTCAGGCCGCACTGATCGAATTCTTCAAGCGCTTGCGCCCCGGTGACCCGCCGACTCTGGAGAACGCCAAGGAATTCCTGGAAGAGCAGCTCTTTGACCAGCGCCGCTACGACCTCGAACGGGTTGGGCGCTATAAACTGAACCAGAAATTGGATCAGGAAATTCCGATCAGTCACCGAACCATTACCAAGTCGGATATTCTGCAGATCGTGCGCCGGATGATCCAGATCAACAATGGCGTTGTTCGCGAAGATGATATCGACCACCTCGGCAATCGCCGGGTGAAGACCGTTGGTGAATTGATCCAGAACAAACTGCGCGTTGGCCTGCGCCGGATGGAACGTGTCATCCGTGAACGTATGTCCATCCGTGACCAGGATCAGGTCTCCCCGACCAGTCTCGTGAACATCCGCCCGGTTGTGGCGTCTTTGCGGGAATTCTTCGGTTCGAGTCAGTTGTCCCAATTCATGGAAGAAACCAACCCGCTCTCCGAGCTGCGTCACAAGCGAACCCTTTCGGCCCTCGGCCCTGGCGGCTTGCGGCGTGAACGTGCTGGCTTTGATGTGCGTGACGTGCATCACACCCACTATGGCCGGATCTGCCCGATCGAGACTCCTGAAGGCCCAAACATTGGTCTGATCGGTCGTATGGCGACATACGCCACCGTCAATGAATATGGTTTCATTGAAACGCCCTATCGTAAAGTGGTCAAGCAGATGAAACCGAAGGATGACCTGGAAGGTCATGAACTTCGCGAAGACGTGAAGGATCCCAAAACCGACAAGGTGATTGGCGTCAAGGGCGAAAGGATCAATAAGGACCTGGCGAAGCAACTGGCCAAACTGGATGTTGATTTCATCCTGGTCACGCCCTTTGTTTCAGAAGTTTATGAATATCTTTCGGCGGATAAGGAAGATAAATTCGCGATCGCTCAGGCGAACGCGCCTTTGAATGAGCACATGGAATTTACCCGCCGCGTTTCCTGCCGGCTTCACTCCGGCTTCATGCTGGGTAACCCGGAACAGATTGATTATATGGACGTGGCGCCGCAGCAGATCGTGGGCGTCAGCGCCGCATTGATCCCCTTCCTCGAGCATGACGACGCCAACCGGGCGTTGATGGGCTCGAACATGCAGGCTCAGGCCGTCCCGTTGGTCCGTCCTGAAGTTCCGATTGTATCAACCGGTATGGAAGAATTCTCCGCCCTCGATTCAGGCCAGCTCGTTGTGGCTGAAGAAGATGGCGAAGTGATCTCTGTGACGGGTCGGATGGTCCATGTCCGCGAAAAAGGTGGCAATATGCACACCTACAACCTGCGGAAATATCGCCGCTCGAACCAGTCTACTTGCATCGATCAGCGTCCTGCGGTGATCAAAGGACAGCGGATCCAGAAGGGTCAGATCGTCGGCGACTCCTCCTCCTCGGTGGATGGGAAACTTGCCCTCGGCCAGAACGTGCTGGTGGCTTTCCTGCCCTGGGAAGGCGGCAACTTTGAAGACGCAATCCTGATTTCGGAAGTACTGGTTGAAGAAGACCGGTTCACCTCGGTGCACATTGAAAAGCATGAGGTTGAAGCCCGTGACACCAAACTGGGCCCGGAAGAGATCACCCGTGATATCCCCAATGTGGGTGAAGATGCGATCCGCAACCTGGATGAGCATGGCATTATCCGGATCGGCGCGGAAGTTGGACCGAACGACATTCTGGTCGGCAAGATCACACCGAAAGGTGAAAAAGAGCTGACTCCTGAGGAGCGTTTGCTCCGGGCGATCTTTGGTGAGAAATCCCGCGATGTGAAAGATACCTCCCTGCGCATGCCGCATGGCGAGCATGGGATCGTGGTGGATGTGAAAGTCTTCACCCGTGAGGATAATTCAGACCTCAAAGCCGGTGTGGATATGATGGTGCGGGTCTCTGTAGCCCAGCGCCGCAAGATCACCGCTGGCGATAAGATGGCCGGCCGCCATGGCAACAAAGGTGTTGTCTCTCTGGTGGTGCCGGTTGAAGATATGCCCTTCCTGGATAACGGCCGTTCCGTGGACGTGATCCTGAACCCGCTGGGCGTGCCTGGTCGTATGAACATCGGACAGGTTCTGGAAACCCACCTCGGTTGGGCCGCGGAACGCCTTGGCTTCCGAGCTGTGACACCGGTTTTCGACGGTGCGACAGAATATGAGATCGAAGCTGAACTGGCCCGAGCCTGGATGATTGATTATGCCTGGGACGTAGCTGCCGAGAAAGCCTGGGAATGGCTGGATGAGCAGACCTACGATCCGGAGATGATCCGGGATGAAGATGAAGTCCGCTTGCTCTACCTGGAAGAGTGGCTGGGCGATCGTGGTTATGATGTTTATGAACTGGCTACGAGCCAGACCTATGCCCGCCGGGTCGTTCTGAAGGAATGGCTGCGGGATCAGGGCTACGATCCCGATTCGATCCTGGCATTTGAGACGGACGAAATCCCTGTCTCCGAACGGTTTGACCAGGATACCCGGGCGATTGAAGCCTGTCTCCGTCTCTGGATGGAACGCCACGACGAAAAGGTCAAGATGAGCCTCAGCGGTGAAGAACTGCAGGAAAAAGCCCGCGAGGTGATGATCAAGATCAACCGCCCGATGCCGACCCTCGGCAAGCAGAAACTCCGCGATGGTAAATCCGGTGATTACTATGATCACCCGGTGACCATTGGTTTGATGGTCGTGATGAAACTGCACCACCTTGTCGAAGATAAGGTTCACGCCCGCTCCACCGGCCCTTACAGCCTCGTGACCCAGCAGCCTCTGGGCGGTAAAGCCCAATTCGGCGGCCAGCGCTTCGGTGAAATGGAAGTGTGGGCGCTGGAGGCTTACGGTGCGGCTTACACATTGCAGGAAATGCTCACGGTGAAATCCGATGACGTCACCGGCCGTGTGGCAACCTACGAATCAATCGTCAAGGGTGAACCGATCGAGGATCCCGGTATTCCGGCTGCGTTCAAGGTTCTGGTCAAGGAAATGCAGAGCCTCGGGCTGGCGGTGGAAGCCGTTCTCGAGAATGGTGAAGTGATTAAATTCGGTAAGGACGAAGATAAGGCCCGAATGCCTAACACGCCCACCGGTTTGATCAGTATTGGGAGTGATATCTAAGAGGGACTCTGGCGGCTGAATCGCCTTGACGCCCCCTCTTTCACATGGTAGAATCATCCCTCGTTACCTTCATTCTGGCCCTATAAGACCGGTCAGATTTGGGAGGCAAAATTGGATAGCAGCGAGGCCATCGACTTGCAAGATGATGATGGCCTCCCTTATTGGAAGAAGTCATTAGTTAGACTTGGAGGCAAATGTGCCAACGATCAACCAATTGATACGCAAAGGCCGAGATTCCAGACGGAAGAAGAGCAAATCGCCTGCTCTGCAATTTACCTATAACTCGCAGAAGCAGAAACGCATCCGGCAGCCAAAAGGCGCGCCGCAGAAGCGTGGCGTTTGCACGGTCGTGCGTACCATAACCCCCAAGAAACCGAATTCCGCTCTGCGGAAGATCGCCCGTGTTCGTCTGACGAATCACATGGAAGTGACCGCCTACATCCCTGGCGAAGGCCATCAGCTTCAGGAGCACTCTGTGGTGCTTGTGCGCGGCGGCCGTGTCAAGGACCTGCCTGGTGTTCGCTACCATATCGTCCGAGGCACCTTGGACTCAACTGGTGTTGAGGACCGCTCCCGCGGCCGCTCAAAATACGGGGCTAAGAAGCCCAAATAAACGCCAGTTGCAGAGTTAGAATTTTTAGGGCGAAGCATTTCAATCGGTCTCATAGGGGATTTGTTTAAATGCTTTGCCCTATTTTAATTTTTTATGTTTTGTAAGGAGTAGGAATGGCGCGAAGAAATACACCAGAAAAACGAGAAATCACTCCCGATGCCCGTTTCGGTAAGATCGAAGTTCAGGAGATGATCAATCGGATCATGCTCAACGGCAAGAAAAGCACAGCTACCTCGCTGATGTATGGAGCCCTTGATCTGATTGCTGAACGTACTGGCAAAGATCCCATCGAGACATTCGACGCCGCGATCAAAAACGTTTCCCCCATGATGGAAGTTCGCCCCCGCCGTGTTGGTGGTGCGACCTACCAGGTGCCTATGGAAGTTGAACCCAGCCGCCGCAAGTATTTGGCGATGCGCTGGCTCATTGCAGCTTCCCGAGACCGTGCAGGGAAATCCTATGCGGAAAAGTTAGCGGGTGAATTGATGGACGCCGCCTCCAACCAGGGCGCTGCCTATCGCCGCCGTGAGGAAACCCACCGGATGGCCGAGGCTAACCGCGCTTTCTCCCATTTCCGTCTGTAGGATTTGATCGGATCGGATGAGCATTAATGGCTGAGAAAGAATACCCGCTGGAGCGATATCGCAATATTGGTATTATTGCGCATATTGATGCCGGTAAGACGACTACCACAGAACGGATCTTGTTCTATACAGGCCGAACCTATCGGATTGGTTCGGTTGATGATGGCACAACTGTCACCGACTGGATGGAACAGGAACGAGAACGCGGTATCACAATCGTTTCAGCTGCGGTAACGGCATTCTGGAAGGATTGCCAGATCAATCTGATTGACACCCCCGGGCATATCGACTTCACCGCTGAGGTCCAGCGCTCTTTGCGCGTTTTGGACGGCGGTGTTGTGGTGTTTGATGCTGTACAGGGTGTTGAACCTCAGAGTGAAACGGTTTGGCGCCAGGCTGACCGCTATCAGGTGCCCCGGATCTGTTTTGCCAACAAAATGGATCGGGTTGGCGCTTCTTTCGATCACACGATTGCATCGATTGAAGAGCGGCTGGGTGCCCGTCCCGTTGCCATGCAGGTGCCGATTGGCGCTGAGGACAGCTTTAAAGGTGTTGTGGATCTGCTCACCGAGCAAGCCATCCTCTTTGAAGATGAATTGGGCAGCACGCCGGAATATACCAGTGTGCCGGAAAACATGCTCGATCTCGTCAAAGAGCGACGGGCTGAGATGGTTGAGCGGATTGCCGAACTCGATGATGATTTGACCCTTAAATATCTTGAGGGTGAAGAACTTTCCATCGAGGAACTGAAAGCTGCGCTCCGCAAAGGCGTTTTGCATAACGAAGTTTCCCCAGTATTTTGTGGTTCTTCCTTAAAGAACAAGGGCGTTCAGCCTTTGCTGGATGCGGTGGTGGACTATTTACCCTCGCCTTTGGATATGCCCGATGTGATCGGTCACCATGCCAAGACGGGTGAAGAAGTTACCCGCTCTTCCAAAGATGATGAGCCCATGTCTGCGTTGGTCTTCAAGATCGTGACGGATCCTTATGTTGGCCGTTTGGCCTATATTCGGATTTACTCGGGTGTGATCAAGAAAGGCTCGACCTATCTTAATTCCACTCAAGAAAAACGCGAACGCGTTGGCCGGTTGCTGCGCATGTATGCGGATCACCGGGAAGACGTGGAAGAGCTGCGTGCCGGTGATATCGGCGCGATTCTGGGCCTCAAGCAGAGTTATACCGGTGATACGCTCAGTGATATGAACCATCCGATCGTCCTTGAAACGATCAGCTTCCCCGATCCTGTGATCTCCGTGGCGATTGAACCAAAGACCCTGGCGGATCAGAATAAGATGAGCGAAGCCCTGCAGAAACTGGCCGAGGAAGATCCGACCTTTAAAGTTCGGGTGGATGAAGAGACCGGTCAGACCATTATTTCGGGTATGGGCGAACTTCATCTGGATATTCTTGTGGACCGGATGCTGCGTGAGTTCAAAGTTCAGGCGAATGTCGGTAACCCCCGCGTTGCCTACCATGAGACAATCACGAAAGCTGTTCCTGAAGCTGAATATAAATTTGTCAAACAGACCGGCGGTCATGGTCAATATGGCCATGTTGTCCTCCGGATTGAACCCCTCGAGAGTGGTTCCGGCTTTGAATTCGCAGAAGAAGTCAAAGGCGGCGCGATTCCTCGGGAATACATCCCATCAGTGGAAAAAGGCGTCCGTGAAGCTGTTGAAAGCGGCGTGGTCTCCGGTTACCCGATGACGGATTTGAAAGTCACCCTGATCGATGGTTCTTCACATGAAGTGGACTCCAGCGATATGGCTTTCCGGACAGCAGCAATTTTCGCCATCCGCGAAGGTGTGCCGAAGGGTAAACCTGTGCTGCTGGAGCCGATCATGAAGGTTGAAGTGGTCGTCCCCGAAGAGCACATGGGCGAGGTCATTGGCCAGATCAATTCCCGGCATGGGAATGTGATGGGGATGGATGTCCGCCCGGGTAACGCCCAGGCGATTGATGCGGAAGTCCCGCTGGCTGAAATGTTCGGTTACGCGACCGAATTGCGCTCCGCCACCAAGGGCCGCGGCGTATTCACGATGGAATTTGACCATTACGCGCCGGTTTCGGAAGCCGTAATGAAGAAAATACAAGGTTTGTAAAAACAGTTATCTTTTCTAGTTGAGGAGTAATTTTTAAGATGGCCAAGGAAAAATTTGATCGATCAAAACCGCATATGAACGTGGGCACGATGG
>CAYUSC010000021.1:0-28800 GCA_964447265.1 uncultured Candidatus Brevefilum sp. | reverse complement strand
GTTCCTGGACGGCTTATAATGTGGCTCAGGATAACAGTTGGAGCTTTTCCTATCCAATGACCCTGTCCGTCAGCGGATCAACCCTGACAGGCGTCCTGGATCTGGGCGGTGGGCAATCCGTCAATTTAACCGGCACGATCAGTGCCGATTCCCTGACGATCAGCGGAACCTGGGTTGGCCCAACTTTGAATGGCACATTCGAATTCTTTGCTCTGGGGCCAAACCAATTTCAGGGGAATGCCGATAACGGGTCACAAGTCTTTGGTTGGTGCGGCAGCCGGAGCGGGGCAGGGCAGCCCTCGCCGTGTTATACACCCTGAAAGTGGTTAAATTTTGCGTTACAAAGAGAGGTTCCACGTGAACCTCTCTTTTTTTTGTTGAAAAAGATTGGTTCTTGACAAAATAGAACAAGTGTTCTATACTCTTGATTACATCAGTCCAGCCTAAATGGAGGTTCTCATGAACGTCAGCCAATCGATTAAAAATTCATTTTCCAGTTCAATTTCCAGCCTGAAAAACCGCAAGGGCTTAATGTACCTGATGATCATTGTCATGGCCCTGGTTGCATTTGAGGCTTTTAACTTCAGCACCACGGATTTTGCCCTCTCGGACCTTTTAGGCGATCTGCGCTTTATGGGTGTGCGCTGGGCTACGCTGCTGGCGCTGGCATTCTGCGGAATTGACTTTGCCGGGATTGCCCGGTTGTTCGGACCGCAAAACACAGAGGATGAAATGCGCTCCAACTGGTTCATGTTCGGGGCGTGGATCCTGGCCGCAACCATGAATGCAATCCTGACTTGGTGGGGTGTGGTGATGGCGATGCAGACTCATTCGGTCCTCAGCGTGAGCCTGGTCAATTCCTCGTTCATCAGCAAATTCGTTCCCATCTTCATTGCGCTGATGGTCTGGGTGATCCGGATCTTATTGATCGGCACGCTCTCCAAGCAGGGCGACAAGCTGATCCGTGAGGTGAAGCAGCAGAATTCGGGGAATGTATCCCGTCGTGAATATCGCCAGGCCCAAAGCCGGGCAGCCCACTCTGCTGCGATCCCTGTTGTTGGGCTAGGTCGGGCGTCTTCAATCCGCTCCACTTCCCGCAGGGAGAGTAACCGGCCTGAACCGACCTATATCCCCATGCATGACGAGGGCGCCTATCGCACGATGAAGGCCTCCGGAAACACACGGCGCTAACTGGTTGGAAATTGTTGACAATTCCCGGAACATTAACTTGATATGACAATGGGTTTAACCATGGTTAGAGGTGATATAGGGCTGATAGACCAATGGTCTCATAAACCATTGGTTGGTCAAAGGTATCTGTCTCTCAGTGAGAGTTGGCAGGAACACCCAACGGTAAACATGGCTGAAAATTGTTGACAATTCCCGGAAGCCATAGTAACATATCGAACACGTTTGTGTGTCCGGCGAGGTAGCTCAATGGTAGAGCAGTGGACTCATAAGCCATTGGTTGGCGGTTCAAATCCGCCCCTCGCCACCTAAAAACCAAAAATTTTTCCAAGGAATACCCCGAGTGTGGGGTATTTTTTGTTACGGGGAATAGTAACTTTATGAGTTTATTTGTGTTATTATGTGTGGGTAATAAAATTCTATGAAAGGAGAAATTAAAATGAGACTGACACCCCCTAAGAAGACTGTGTTTTGGATTGCGACGATTTTGGCCGTACTTGGCATCCTTGCCACTTTCGTGTCCATCCCGTTCGTTTCCGCAAATGCATTCTGGTTCGTCGTTGTAGGTTTTGTCCTGCTTTGGTTGGGCAACACCGTCAAAGGTTTCTAATCAGAAATTCTTATAGCTTATAAAGAGAAAACTCTCTGTGATTTCACAGAGAGTTTTTGTTTTACTCCCGGATGGATCAGAAGATCAATTTTCCCATATAGTTGAGGATGAAATAGACTCCGATTAAGACGGCAATGAAAAGGAATAGGGCGAAAATTCCACCGGCAACGAATTTAACCCGTTTTTCGTTATCCATACTATTCCATTGTGCGCTCAAATCCGCTTTATATTCCTTATCCTTCTTGGGCCGGGCAAGCAGAGCCTCGAGGAGGGAGGGTTTGAAGGGTCGCGTTTTATCCTGTTTTTTATTTTGTGACATGGTTATACATCTTTTAATTCCTGGGTCGATTGTGTAATGATTATATCCCGTTCTGGTTGATGACCGGTAAATACACTATCAAGGGATTAACTTCTTTATATAAAATATGTAAAGAGAGGCGGAATTTTTATTATTAAAGGTATGAAAATCCCCGACGAACGGGTGATATAATGGGTTAAGAGTCCAACCCAATTTAAAGAGGTTATTTTTATGAGTGATTTTATTACAATGACGGATATTGATCGGGCTGTTGACGCCATTCGTTCTCGAATCGATGTTAAACCTGAAATTGGTATGATCCTTGGCACCGGCCTCGGTCCGTTGGCGGACAGTCTTGATGGCGCTAAGATCATTCCCAATCAGGAGATCCCTTGCTGGCCGATTTCCACCGTGCAGGGCCACAAAGGGCGCCTGGTGATCGGCAAACTCGAAGGGAAGACCGTCTTTATCCTGCAGGGGCGGACTCATTTTTATGAAGGGTATACCATGGGGCAGACCACTTTCTCTGTCCGTGTGATGAAACGCCTGGGTTGCGAGACCCTGATTGTGACGAACGCGGCAGGGGCGATCAACCCCGATTATGTCCCCGGTGATCTGATGTTAATTACTGACCATATCAACCTGATCGGGATGGGCGGCGCGAATCCGCTGTTTGGGCCCAATATGGAGGAATTTGGGGTCCGCTTCCCGGATATGAGCCAGCCCTATGACAAGGAACTGCTCGAAGAAGCCCGGAAAGCTTGCGATCAAGCCGGGATTCCCTATCAGGAAGGTGTCTATGTTGGACTGGCCGGGCCATCCTTTGAAACGCCGGCAGAACTGCGCTTCCTGAAGGTTATTGGGGCGGATGCTGTTGGGATGTCCACTGTACCAGAGGTGATTGTTGCCCGGCATAGCGGAATGCGGGTATTGGGGATCTCCGGCATATCAAACAAGGCGAATTTGGACGGCAGCACGATCACAAGCCATGAAGAGGTCCTGGAAGCAGGGCAGATCCTGGTGCCCAAGCTGACCGGATTGATCCGCGGTACATTGTCACGGCTGTAAGCTGAATCCACATCATCTAAACAAAGTTAACCCGCGTCTATTATGGATAATTTTCTAAATAATATCTTGCGAGGTCTGGTCGATTATGGCATCGGCATTTTTGCCGTCCTGATCCTGGGATTCCTCGTCTATATCCGCAAGTTTCTGATCGCACTTAAAGGGTGGCAACGATCCGTCTTTGGTCTTGAGCGATCAATGGCCCAGCGCCAATTGGTGACTTCAACGACAGGCCTGGCGCTGCTGCTTTTCTTACTTGTCGGCGAATTTCTGATCGTCACGATCGTTGGCCCCCGGATGCCTTCCATTCAGGTCAGTGCGACGCCGACATCTGAGAATCCATTCGCCACATTGACGGTTGTAGTGGAAGAGGCGGAAGCAACCCTGGTGCCGACGGCTACGATTGGGCAGGACACGCTGGTATCCGAATGTGTCCCCGGACAAGTTGAGATCACCTCACCTGCGGATGGCAGTACGATCAGCGGGACGGTTGAGATCATCGGCTCGATGTATACCGATAATTTCGGTTCCTATAAATATGAATATTCACCAACCGGTGCGATCAGTTGGACGACCATTGCCGCCGGCAATCAGTTAAAGCTCGATGAACTTTTAGGTTATTGGTATACCAGCTCATTGACCCCGGGCGTGTATTTATTGCAGCTCGTGCCGTTGGACAATCAAGGAAATGATTTAACGCCCTGTATTATTACCGTTGAAGTTGTTTCGGAAGAATAGGTGGAATAATGCCAGAAATCGAACTTCGTCCTGTTGATCAGAAAGACATTGATAGCCTGGCCGTTTTTGAGCATGGCTACTATAGCGAATTTGTCTGGCAGGTCTCCATGGAAACAGACCCCCAGAATTTGCAGGCCGGGCTGCGGCGGACTCATCTCCCAAGACGGGTTTTTGTTGCCTATCCCCGGAGCAAGGAGATCATTTTTGGGGAGATGAACGGCGTGGAAGCTTTCCTGGTAGCATCTTTGGATAATCGCCCGGTTGGGTATATCAAAGTGATCGCCGAACCAGGGGGGAAAGTTCTACGGGTTACGGATCTGGTTGTATCAGCGCCGGTACGTCGCCAGGGTATTGCCAGCGGGCTGGTTTTGGCTGTGATGAACATGGCTTCCAGCCGCGATTACCTTTACGTGGTCATGGAAATGCAGTCCCGAAATGATCCGGCGGTGTCCCTCGCCGAGAAAATGGGCCTCACATTTTGCGGTTTCCGGGATAATTATTTCCCCAATCAGGATATGGCGCTCTTCTTCAGCAGGTTTGTGAGATAGGTTCGCTTAACTATGTTCTTAAGCATCTATTGGGATGAAGCAATCGAGACCATCAGCCAGATCCTCTCGGCTGGTGTGGCCATCACGGCGTTTTCGCTGCTGCTTTATGCCTTGGCTTTCAACCTTCGGGAAAATGTCGCTCGGGCTTTCATCCTGATCCTGACCAGCGTTGTGATTGTCTTCACGACCCACTCGATTGCGAGCGTCAGCGATAACGCAACACTGATCGAGTGGATGCTGAAATTAAAGTGGGTAGGGATCGTATTCCTCCCGGCGACTTATTTCCACTTTTCCGATTCCCTGCTAACCCTCACGGGGCGGCCCAGCCGCGGCCGGCGATATTGGCTGGTCCGATTAACCTATTTGTTCTCATTCTTTCTGGTTCTGATGATCCCATTGAACATTCTGATTGGGACCTACGTACCAAATGACAGCATCGTACCTTATCTGACACATAACTTTTTCACCAAGCTTTTCGCCATTTATTACATTATTGTGATGCTTGTCGCCGGGTCGCTGCAGTTCAGAGCCTATCAGCGAACCGTCACCAAGACCAGCCGGCGGCGGATGCTTTACCTCCTGGCAGGCGCCACAGTTGCCGCTATTGGCACTTTTCCATTCCTGCTCACAGGCTCCGGTCTGGTTTCATTAAATTCGATAGTGTTTTGGGTTCTGGTCAGCCTGAGCAGTATGGCCGTGGGCGTGTTCCTGGTCATCATGGCTTATTCCGTGGCCTTTTTCGGCGTCACCTGGCCGGATCGGCTGGTGAAGAGTCGGCTGTTCAAGTGGCTTCTGCGGGGTCCGTTCACAGCCTCCGTTGCTCTGGCTGTCACGACTATTGTGCGCCGGTTAGGCTTGTTGTGGGGTGAGCAATATAACGCCTTTGTCCCGATTTTCATGGTGACCACGATCCTTTTCCTGGAATACATCATCACGATCCTGGCGCCGTTTTGGGAACGGCTGCTCTTTTATGGCAGCGACCGTAAGGATGTAGCCCTGATCCAATCTCTGGAAGACCACTTGCTGACCCGCTCGGATTTGAGCCAGTTCCTTGAAATTGTGACCGCCACGGTTTGCGACCTTCTGCAAGTCCATGAGGCGTTTATTGCCATGATGAATGGCGCCAAGCTGGAGCTGCTGACAACCACCGGTGACAAGGATGCCTTCAAAGCCATTGAGGAATCGGACGAACTGGTTGAAATGTCATTGGAAAAGGAGTCGGCTCTGCTCAGCGATTTCCAATTCTGGAATGGACATTTGATCGTCCCTCTGGTCTATGATGATGTTCAGACCGGGAAAGTGCTGCTGGGCTTATTGGGTTTTCCCTGGGAATTGGATCGGGAAATAGATGAGGAATATCTTCATTCCATTAACCTGTTGGCCGTCAGAGTGGCAATCGCATTAAGGGATTGGCGGATGCAGCAGCAGGTTTTCCAATCCCTGGAATCCCTTCAGCCGCAGGTCGCTCTAATCCAACAACTTCGGGCGGCTTCAAGTTATAACAAAATCGGTGTATTATTGGATGAGGTGGATTTGCCGGATGAGGACTTCGTCTCCTGGGTCAAGGATGCCTTCTCGCATTACTGGGGAGGCCCCAAACTGACTGAAAGTCCGCTGTTGAACCTGAGCATTGTTCAGGCTGCGGTGAAGGATTATGACGGAAATCCCGCAAATGCACTGAGGGCCATTCTGAAAACGGCTGTGGATAATATTAAACCTGAGGGCGAAAGACGTTTCACGGCGGAGTGGATATTATATAATATATTAGAGTTAAAATTCCTCGAGGGGCGGAAGGTCCGTGAAGTGGCTGCACGCTTGGCCATGTCGGAAGCGGATCTATACCGTAAGCAACGGGTCGCATTGGAAGAAGTCTCGAAAGTTATTATTGGCATGGAAATGGCGGCTCGTGAAGAGGAATAAGGATAGTGTTACCCATATTGGGGAGGAATGTACCAAATGAAAACCAGGGAGATTAATGGTAGTCAGGGAATACCGCCTGGGGAACCGGATGAAAATTGGTGGGCGGCAGTTCTCTCGGACGAGCCACAAAGTGATTTTTCGGTCAATCAGACTGAACAAGTGGTTGCTTCCGAAACAACTTCAGATGAAACCACAAAGGTAACGGTCAATTGGGATCGAATTAAATCGATTTATACCAATGACCAGATTGTGAGCCTGACGGTTGTCGGATTCAACCGGGGTGGGATCCTCGTTGCCGGGGAAGATATTCATGGTTTTGTTCCGGCATCGCATCTCATCGATGTACCAGCCGAACTCTCGGAAGAGGACCGGGAAACATATTTCACCAGTTATCTGGATCGCAATATTTCATTGAAGATCATTGAATGTGAACCCGACAAAGAGCGGGTCGTGTTCTCTGAACGGGCTGCATTGGCCGGCGAAGGTTGCCGGCGTGAATTACTGCACAATCTGAAAGTTGGTGACGTGGTTGAGGGCGTGGTGACCAATGTCACCGAGTTTGGCGCCTTCGTTGACCTGGGCGGGTTGGAAGGGCTGATCCATGTGTCTGAGCTTTCCTGGGGCCGGGTGAACGATCCTTCGGATTTCCTCAAGGTGTGTGATACCGTATCAACACTGGTGTTGCAGGTTTCCGAAGATAAAGGCCGCATAGCGCTCAGCCTTAAACGCCTGAAAGACAACCCCTGGGAAGTTCTGGCAAATGAATTGTCACCGGGGGACATCGTTCCGGCGACGATCACCAGCATTGTGAAGTACGGCGCTTTTGCCCGTTTGGATGAAGGCGTTGAGGGATTGATCCATATTTCCTCAATGAACTTCCCCAGCGGATGCGTGCATATTGACGATTTCCTTTACGAAGGCCAGGCTGTCAATGTGTGTATCCTGCACATTGACCCGAAAAAGCGCAGGCTTGGATTAAAATTGGAAAACTCTACGACTGAATAATGGCTAATAAACCCAAGATTAACGAGAAGAAGAAAACGGATTCAAAACAACCCGGGCTGTTTACCGATGGTAATTGGCGATCCCAGACGGTGGATGTGTTTCAACGATTCCTACGTTATGGCTGGGACCTGCTGGGGGTTTTACTGTTCGCATTCGCAGCAATTCTGTTGCTGGGATCGATCGGTGTTACTCAGGGCGCATTGATCTCGCCGCTTTCTGATTTTCTTGCTCGCTGGCTTGGGCTTGGACGGTTTTTGCTGGTTGCCGCCATGGTGGTGATTGGCTTGCAGGTGGTCAGGTGGCGTAAACACCCGCCGGAGAGAATTGCCCTTGGAAAGATCGTGGGGATTGAATTCGCCGCTTTTTCTTTGATGGGATTACTTTCCGTCATTGATGGCGCGACGATCTCTGAAGCGGAAGCCGGGCAGGATTTGGGCGGTCTGGTGGGTTGGGGCATCGCGGAAATTTTCCGTTCAGCCGTTGGGCCAACATTTGCTTTTCTCATCCTCTTCATCTTGTTTGGGGTTGCATTGATCGCTGTGCTGGACCTGGTGCCAAAACTGGAGAAGGCTGTTGATGCTCGGATCAGTGAATCCGCTCTCGTTAATGAGGAGGGGATTCAATTCAGCCGGCAGTCACCCTCGGTTATTCCAGAACCGGAAGAAGAACAGGAGCCGGTGGAAGATCAGCCCCGGAAGCAGGTCTATATTCCTCCGGAATTCAGGAAATCCTTCGACACGCCCGATATGGTGGATGATTCGGCTGCGAATCCGGTGGAGAGGGCGGTGGAACTGCCGCCGCTGGATTTGCTCCAAAAAGGTGAGATTTACCGGCCTGATAAAAGGTCTATCAATCTGACGGCCGGCTTGATTGAAAAGACCCTGGCGGAATTTGGGATTCCCGCCAAAGTGGTGGGCTTCCGTACAGGCCCGACAGTGACCCAGTTTGCGGTTGAACCGGGCTACATCGACAAATCTGACGAGGACAAGCAAAAAGTCCGCGTATCACAAATCTCTTCACTTCAAAGAGACCTGGCTCTGGCGCTCTCCGCTGAACGGTTGCGGATTGAAGCGCCGGTTCCGGGGAAGTCCTATGTTGGGATTGAAATTCCCAATCCGAATGCCGCCCAGGTTCAACTGCGGCCGCTGATCGAATCGGAAGAGTTCAGCCGGGTGAATTCAGCCCTGGCGCTCACTCTGGGACGGGACGTCTCCGGACGACCCGTAGTGGCGGACCTGGCGACCATGCCGCATCTGCTGATAGCCGGAACCACCGGCTCGGGCAAGAGCGTTTGTATCACGGCGTTGACCGCCTGTTTGGTGATGAATAATACGCCGGAGGATTTGAAACTGGCGATGATTGACCCCAAGCGGGTGGAGTTGATGCGCTTCAACGGGATGCCGCACTTGATGGGCAATGTGGAGACCGAGATCGAGCGGATCCTGGGCGTCCTGCGGTGGGCGACCGCTGAAATGGATTACCGCTACAAACTGCTCGAAAAAGCCAAAGCCAGGAACATCGATTCCTATAATATGAAGATGAAACGGCAGGGCAGGAAAACGCTGCCGAAGATCGTGGTTCTGATTGACGAATTGGCTGACCTGATGATCTCTGCGCCTGACCAAACCGAGCATACTCTGGTTCGGTTGGCGCAAAAAGCCCGGGCGATTGGGATTCACCTGATTGTGGCGACCCAGCGGCCCAGCACGGATGTGGTGACCGGATTGATTAAAGCGAACTTCCCGACTCGGATTTCCTTCACGGTGGCGTCTTCGATTGATTCCCGGGTCATTTTGGATACCAGCGGCGCCGAAACGTTGTTAGGCAAAGGCGATATGCTTTTCCTTCACCCCGAAATCGGGCTGCCGGTTCGGGCGCAGGGCGTCATTGTCACGGACCGGGATTTGAACAGGGTGATCCGCTGGTGGCAGAAGAACGACGAACAAAACCAGGCTCCTGCGCAGGACCGTTATGATGATACCGAAGCACCTCCCTGGGAAGAAAAGGTGGGGATTGGTGACGACGAGGATGAGGACGAGACGCTGATTGATGAAGCGATTGCCCTGATCCGCAAGGAAGGCCATGCCAGCGCTTCCTTCTTCCAACGCCAGCTCCGGGTAGGTTACCCGCGGGCAGCCCGATTGGTGGATCAGTTGGAAGAGAAGGGCATTTTAGGGCCGTCACAGGGCGGAGGACGCGAGCGTGAAATCCTGATCAAACGGGATGATGACGAAGCTGAGGGTTAAGTCTCGCAGGCAACGATGACATTGTGATAGACTTAAAAACATGACCTCACCAAACCCCACGGAACAAAAAACATTAACCGGATTTCTTCGAAAATTCTTCGCCGGATGGCTGAATGCCATTGCCGGCTTCTTTCACCGAATAGGGCTTAAACCAAATACCATCACTGTGATTGGCGTGATTGGAAATATCATCGCTGGCGTTCTGGTTGCTTTTGATCGGATGACCTGGGGCGGGCTGTTGGTGCTTCTCGTCGTTCCTCTGGATGCGGTGGATGGCAGTTTGGCCAGGCTGCGCGGTGAAGAAAGCCACTTTGGCGCATTTTTCGACTCGGTGACGGATCGCTATTCTGAGATTGCGCTTTATGGCGGCTTGTTGATCCATTTCTATCATACGAACAATTGGCGGGGAGCCATCCTCGTTTTCTTTGCAGCATTTGGTTCAATCATGGTCTCCTACGTTCGGGCCAGGGCTGAGTCGCTGGATTTTTCCGCAAAAGTTGGATTATTAACCCGTGCTGAACGGTATATCGTCTTGCTCCCCGGGATCATTTTCCAATTCCCTGAGATTTCCCTCTGGATTTTAGCCTTTATGACAAATTTCACAGCGCTCCAGAGGTTTTTCCATGTCCGTAAGCAGGCGCAGAACGCCCTTTCGCTAGCGGAACAAAAGAAGGAAGAGTAATATGGCTGAAGGATTCCAAGTCGGCCCGTTTACCATCCGTTATTATGCGCTGATCATGTTGGGTGGGATTATTGCGGCTGCGATTTTGAGCTATTTTCAAGCGAAACGCCAGGGTAAAAATCCGGATGTGATCCTGGACAGTCTGACCTGGATTGTGCTGGGCGGCGTGATTGGCGCTCGGATTTGGCATATCCTCACCCCGACGGCCTCAAACGTGGAGCAGGGCATCACAACGATGTATTACCTGACCCATCCTCTGGACGCAATTGCGATCTGGAAGGGCGGCCTGGGTATACCCGGCGCAATCGCGGGTGGCGCCTTGGCATTCTACATATATGCCCGAAGGCGGAAGCTGCACTTTGGCGAGTGGGCGGATGTCTTCGCACCGGGGCTGGCCCTGGGACAGGCGATCGGCCGCTGGGGAAATTTCATCAATCAGGAAGTTTACGGCAGCCCGTCAACCCTGCCCTGGGCGATCACGATTGACCCGGCCTACCGCTTGCCCGAATTTAAGGATATTGCAACCTACCACCCGCTTTTCCTGTATGAATCCATTTTTAATTTATTAAATATGGGATTCCTGTTATGGCTTTCCCGTAAATATGCTGACAGGCTTAAGGGTGGGGATGTGTTCCTGACCTATCTTATCTCCTATCCTGTTTTCCGCTTTTTTATGGAATACCTCAGACTGGATAGCAGCATGGTTGGGGGCATCAACGCCAATCAGACCTTGATGATGGTCATCGCGGTGGCTTCGGCTGGTTACCTGATCTGGCGGCACAGGGAGACCTTATTCAAGAAAACGCAGCAAGCGGCTGAAGAACAGACCACCGACGACTCGAAAAATGAAGATTAATCACCGAAGAAGATTTCTGGAAGAATAATGTCAAAAATTACATTTTTAGGAACAGCCAGCGCGGTACCTGACGCGACCCACCACAATGCCCATTTCATCCTTGAATCCGGAATGAGGAAGGTACTGGTTGATTGTTCCGGCAATCCGGTTGTTCGCCTGAAAGAAGCCGGAATTGACCCTTTGGCCTTGACCGATGTGATCCTGACCCATTTCCACCCGGATCATGTCTCCGGTCTGCCGCTTCTGCTGATGGACCTGTGGCTGATGGGGCGCGAGCAGTCTTTGGTATTACATGGGCTGAAAGCGGACCTGGAGAGGGCGCGGGGGATGCTGGACTTGTTTGATTGGGATAAATGGACGGGCTGTTATCCAGTTGTGTTCAATGCATTGGGTTCCGCAGAGTATATGCCCGTTATCACGGATGAAGAATTGACCATTGTTGCCTCGTCCGTTTGTCATATGATCCCTGCGATCGGCCTGCGTATGACGCTGCCGGAGGGGATTGTGGCCTATTCAACCGATACCGGCCCGTGTGATTCCGTCATTCGGTTGGCGCAAGATGCCAACGTGCTGATCCATGAAGCCTCAGGCTCGATGGTGGGGCATACCAGCGCGGCTGAGGCCGGCGAAGTGGCGACCCAGGCTGGGGTTGAGACGCTGGTATTGATTCATTATCCGCCGGAAGCTGATCCGCTGGAACTGGCTGCCGAAGCCGGCGAGGCGTTCAGTGGAGATGTTCTGGTTGCAGAAGATTTAATGGCGCTGGAACTGAATTAATTTTTCCCCACAATAAAGAAAAACGACAACTCACCAACCTATCAGGTATTCCCGCCATTCCTGACTGTGATCGCTGTGCTTTCCAAATAGATATACTGCAGTGCATGGCGGCGCCTGGGGCCTTCGTAACGGCACCATCCCGGATTGCTCCGGGGTCATCCCGCCCTTGAGATGGTTGCAGCGGGAGCAAGCCGTGACCACATTGGACCAGGTGGTTTCTCCGCCCATGTGCCGGGGAATGACGTGATCAATGGTCAGGGTGTTCGTTTGGCGGCCGCAATATTGGCAGGTGTAATTATCGCGCCTGAAGATCTCCTTGCGGGTCAGTTTTACGATGGGGCGGGGGCGTTTGACCATCCGGTTGAGACGGATGACGGAGGGCAGGGGATAGGCTTCGGAAACGCTGTGAATGACTCCTCGACCATTCATCACCAAAGTGGCTTTCTCGGCCAGGACCATATTGATTGCTCGGTACGTCGAGGTGATGTTGATGGGTTGGAAATTAGCGTTTAGTACTAATACCGGTTCGTTCATGGCACACCAGCTTGATTATATCAGCTTTAGAAAGGTTGGCAGGAGGGAGATAAATTTTCAAAAAACCCCACTTTTTAATGAGTGGGACTGTAAAATTGGTAAAATTCCCGTTATAATAACCTTATGAGAAGCAACCAATTCTATTATTACGCCTAAACTTATAAATGCACCCGTCAAGGGCAGAGAACGCGCCTTGATCGACGGGCGCGTTTTTATTTTGCCCAATTAAATTTATTGGATGCGTTTGTTTCAGGAGGCAACGATGAATATTGACCAACAAGTAGCATATTTGATGCGGGGCACCGATTACGGCGACGAAACCACCCGTAAGATGATGGAGAAAGAACTGCGGGAGCGGCTGGTTCTGGCCCAAAAAGAAGGTCGTCCGCTGCGCATCTATTGCGGTTACGACCCAACCAAACCTGACCTGCACATCGGACACACCGTAACGATGCGGAAACTGCGCCAATTTCAGGAATTGGGCCACCATGTGATCTTCCTGATCGGGACTTACACCTCGCTGATCGGTGATCCGTCGGATAAGGACAAATTACGCCCCGTGCTCACTCCGGAACAGGTCCAGGCGAACGCGGAGACCTATGCCAACCAGGCCTTCAAGGTTCTGGATCGGGAAAAGACGGAATTGCGTTACAACGCCGAATGGCTGAAGGACCTGATGTTGAAGGATATGATCCATCTGGCGTCCAATTTCACCATTCAGCAATTCCTGACCCGCGAGAATTTCCGCAAACGCTGGGATAAGGACGAACCGGTCTATTTCCACGAGCTTTTCTATGCGCTCATGCAGGGGTATGACGCCTACAAATTGGACACGGACGTTCAGGTGGGCGGCACGGATCAGATGTTCAATATCATGACGGCCGGCCGCAAGATCATGGCCTACTTTGATAAGAAGCCGAATATCGGCATTATCCTGCCCATTCTCCCCGGAACCGATGGGGAACTGAAGATGAGCAAATCGCTTGGTAATGACATCCCTCTGGAAACAACCCCCGAGGACATGTTCGGCAAGGTGATGAGCATTCCTGATAAGGCTATGGGCAGCTACAGCCGGTTGGTGACACGCTGGACCAATGACCAGATTGAAGCTTTTGAAAAGGCGGTAGAAGATGGAAGTATGCATCCCCGAGACGCCAAGATGGAACTGGCGAAAGAGATCACTTCCGCGTTCTTCGGTGATGAAGCCGCTGACCACGCCAAGCAGGAATTCATCAACATGTTTCAGAAGGGCGACATGCCGGATGAGGTGCCTGAATTTCACCCTGCAGGTGAGCCGGTGCTCTTAGATGTTTTGGTGGATAGTGAGCTGGTTAAAAGCAAGAGCGAGGCTCGGCGATTAATTCAACAGAATGGCGTCAAGGTTGACGGGGAAGCGGTTAACGATCCCTTTATGGTCCTCCCGCTAGGTGCGGTTGTACAGGTGGGAAAACGCCGGTTTATCAAAGTTATTTAATCAGAAAATTGGATGTGAAGTAAAAAAGGACTGCGATTGCAGTCCTTTTTTCGTATTTAGTTATTTGCCGTCAGGTTCATGACCTGATTCAGGAGAGTCAGCCCGATTTCAGTCGCGCCGGTTGGATCCTTTGTTTCCAGCGCCACGACGATCACATACGGCTGCCCCTGCCAGTTGGAGGTCGAACCGGCGACAAACCAGGTGATCGGATCGCCATCTGCGGTCTCTGTGGTGGAGACGGCCTGCCATTGGAGCGCTGTATCGTTTTGCAGTAAGGCTGTAATTTCGTCCACCTGGGCGGCGGTGAAAGCCGTGCTGCCGGTGCTTAATTTTGGCAAGGTCACCCAGGCGGCGCTTTCGTCTTCGTAGCCGTTGACGATCCGGGGCGCAGCCAGAACGCCGTCATTGGAAAGCGCACTGGCGGCGATGGCGAGTTGCAGTGGGCTGATGGTCAGGGCTTGTCCTTCAAAGAAGACTCGTTCATCCGTAATCCCTGTTTGGGTCGCCTCGGCAACGGTCAGGCGAAGGTCCGGGCTGGCGTAGAACCCCAGGTTCTGGATCAGGTCCATGACAGGCGCGAGGCCAACATAGGCACCCAGGTCGGCTTGAGCGTTCACGCAGCCATATTGAACGAGTGATGCCCAATCCAACGATTCCGGTGCTGTTGCGCAACCTGGACCAATGGAGAGGCTGGGCAGGAGCGTTTCCGGCCGGGAGAAAGTGGTTAGAAGATTGATCTGATCCGCAATAAGGAATGGGAAGAGCGTGCCGCCGATGGGGTAAGCGCCCTGCGTCACCCGGTTGACCAGCGGCCCATTTTCCTCATTGCTAAACGAAGCCCAATCTTCCGCCAGGGTATCCAGGTTGAAATAGGGGTGGGACGCCATTGTGAGGATCTCGCCGGTCTCCGCATTCATCAGGATCACAGCGCCACTTTGATCACCCAGCAGCTCATCGGCCACTCTTTGGAGGCTCAGGTCCAATGTCAGGCGGACGTTCAGGCCCTCAGGCGGTTGATTGTTGACCCATTCCAGGAGAGCGTCTTTCAGGCTCCGCTCGCTGATCAATCCGCGAAGGTAAGGATACATTGAGGCTTCAATCCCGGTCTGTCCATAAATGGAGCTGGTGTAACCCACGACGGAAGAAAGCGCCGGGTAGATGGCGGTCCGGCTGATCTCGCCGATCTCACCTATGCTGGTGATGATCACCTGGCCGTTACGATCCACAATATCGCCCAAAGGGACAAACCGATCAGCGACGGCCCAACGAGGATTTTCCGGGCGTTCAACCAGCGCGGTTTTGAACCAGAACCCATATAGGCTGGTAACTACGAATTCAACGATCAGCAAGCCGACCATGGCGATGGTTGCCCAGTTTGTCCGCCGGCTTTGTGGTGTGGATTGTTGAAAAGTTTGCCCTTCGGGAACCTGGTTGATGGTGATCAATATGCCCAGGGCAATGAATGAGATCAGGAGAGAAGAACCGCCATAGGAAATAAAGGGCAGAGTGACCCCGGTGAGGGGGAGCAGGCCGACATTCCCGCCGATGATCAATATGCTCTGAAATCCAAAATAGTAGGCAATCCCGATCGCCAAATGGCGATTGAAAATGTCACTGGATTGATTGGCCCGCTTCACGGCGCGGTAGATCAGCATCCCAATCAGCGAGACGATTACCAGCAAACCTGCCAGGCCCAACTCTTCACCAATCGCGGCATAGATGAAATCGGAAATGGCAACGGGGATCAATCCCGGACTGCCCATGCCCAGGCCGGTCCCCAGGGTGCCGCCGGAGGCAATCCCGATCATGGATTGGATGATCTGATAGGAAGTGCCGGTGGGGTCGGAAAAGGGATGCAGCCAGGTATAGAGCCGAACGTGGACAATGTCAATGAATAAATAGCCGATCACACCGGCCGCAATCAACGCTAAAGGCGTGGCCCATAACACCCAGCGGCTGCCGTTGATCGAATAGAGCATTAACAGATAGAGCGCCATGAAGATTAAAGCGGTACCCAGATCGCGCTGCGTGACCAGCAGCACCAGGGCCAACCCAATGATGACCAGGGTTGGCAGAATGGGAGCCAGGGTGTTCTTTTTCAAAATTAACCGGTCTGTGAAGAACCCTGAGAGGTAAATGACCATCAGGAGTTTGAGCGGCTCGGAAGGCTGGAAATAGAACCCAAATACTTTCAGCCATAATGCCGGGCCGGAGCCGGATGGATTCTCGCCGAAGATGATTGTCAATCCAACGAGTACCAAACCCAGGACCAGCCAGATATATTTATATTTTTTGAGAATTGTCAGGAATTGGGGAAATTGGAATCCCAAGAAAACAATCCCACCGGAAAGGATCAGCCAGACGGTTTGGCGCAAGCCCATTTCAGGATAGAGCCGCCAGACCATCATCAGGCCGATGCCGGTCAATCCGGCAACAATGGGCAGGAGATAGGGGTCGCGGTGGGGGAGTTTCCGGCCGGATTGCCAATTCAGCATAGCGAACACGGAAAACCAGGCCAGGACGCCCAACCAGTGGTTCCAGCGATAATCTTCGCTGCCGCTGTGATAGCGAACGGCCGTGCTGATGGTCAGGGTCGCCGCCAGGGCAAGGACCAGGAGGGCCGCGATGATCAACAGCAGGCTTTGCAGCCGGTCGGTTTTGGAATCCTGCTCACGGATGGGAAAGAAACGATACACGGTTATTCCAGATACTTCCTGACCAACAGGTCCACTTCCTCGCGCTTTTTAGGGTCGATTGCTTTGGGATCGGTTGTGAGGGCGCTGCCCAGGGCATTTTCGCAGTCACAGCATGACTGAGGGTCAATCAGGTCAACCATGGTTCGGATGGTATCCTGGGCCAGTTTGACATTCTTTGAGAGGGTTTTGATCAGCATTTCCACGGTCACCGGCGCTTCATCGGCATGCCATACATCGTAATCGGTGACATGCGCCATGGTGGTGTAGCACATCTCAGCTTCGCGGGCAAGGAACACCTCGGGTGAGGCGGTCATCCCAATGATATCCAAGCCCCATTGACGATAGAGGCGGGACTCGCCTTTGGTGGAAAAACGGGGGCCTTCAATGGTGATATAGGTGCCGCCACGGTGATAGGGCGCGTTATGGGTTTTGACGGCTTCCTCCAGCACATCAGACAGGGACTTACAGAAGGGTTCCGCCACGCTGATATGGGCGACCAGGCCTTTGCCAAAGAAACTGCGTTCACGTTTATGGGTGAAATCGAAGATTTGGTCGGGGATGACGACATGGCCAGGAGCATAGGCTTCCCGCAAAGAGCCGCAAGCGCTCACGGAAACGACCCGCTTGACGCCCAGAGATTTCAACGCATAGATATTTGCCCGGTAGGGGACATCGGAGGGCGAAAAGGTATGTCCAATGCCGTGTCTGGCCAGAAAAGCGACTTTCTTCCCGTTGAGACGGCCCGTGATTATGGGTGAACTTGGATCGCCGAAAGGGGTGGAGATATTCAGGGTTTCGATATTGGTAATATCATCGAATTCGTATAGTCCGGTGCCGCCAATTACGGCCAGTACAGGGGTTTCGTTCATGGGATACTCCAGTTATTGTGTTTCAGTTGATTTTGACGGTGATACTGACCTGCCCAAGCTGCAATTCGTCACCATCCGTCAGAATGACAGGGGATAAGATCGGGTCGCCGTTCAAATTGGAACCGTTGGTGGATTCAAGATCTTCAGCCCACCAATGTTGATTTCGATAGAATAATTTCAGATGCCTTTGAGAAACCGTGCTGTCCTGAAGGTGGCAGATATTGGCCGGATCGCGGCCGATGATGATTTCGGGCAGGGTGTATTGTTTTGGTTCGACGAGTTCGTCTCCCACCGGAATCAGGGTGATGGGTGTGATGAATGTCTTTCTCTCCGTATCGGTGGATTTTCGCAAATCAACGAAGATGGTGTAACCGATCCACCCGATGAAAAGGTAAAGCAGTAAGATGACGATCAGACGAAGAACAAATAATAGCATTGAGTTCATGAGTGATTATCTCCAAACGGGGGATCGTCTGACTCGATCAGGATCGCCGTGGTCGGTTGTTCCGAAGTGACATCCTGAATGTAGATCAGGTTGACCGTGCCGATTTTCAGGACATCTCCGGGACGCAAGGTGGCCTGAGTCACTTTCCTGCCATTGAGCAGAATGCCGCCGGTGGAGCCCACATCAAACACCACATAATGTTTATTGATCGCTCTGATTTGGGCGTGATGGCGGGAAACATAGAGGTCATCCAAAACCAGGTCGTTGTCCGAATGGCGGCCGATATTGATGATAGGCGTCTCCAGAGGGAAATTGGATCGGCCGCCGATCACCAGAAAGGCATTCGCCGGCAGCAGCGTTGGGGATTCGGCGGATTCCGGTTGTTCCATCGCTGCGGTATCGGGCAGGTTCGTGATTGGCGATGAAAAACCGGCCTGAATTACGATCCCGGATTCCGAACTGCCCGAAAGGGCTTGCAATTGAATTTCGGGCTGGGTGAGGTAGTGAAAACCATCCATCCGTCCCAGGGATTCCAACTTTTCAACGATTTGATTCAGAACATCCTGCTGTGTTTGCCAGGCGGTTAATTGATCTTCCGGGATCAGGAAGGTGAACCGGTCGGGTGCATAAATGACGCCTTTATTGTTTTCCTCGAGGTTGGCGTGGATTACTTTAGTGAGCTGGCCAATAAGATTGAACTGGCTGTCTTCACTATTGGTAAGTTTATATAAGCCGTCTTCGAACAAGGCGCGTAAATGGGCTTCAATTAAATCTAAATTCAGTTTCATAATTATCTATCCTGCGTAATTATACTCATTCTGGCAGCATGCGTGTTTTTCGGCAAAAAAACGAAATCGAATTTCTGATAAGAATATGCCTGTGAAAGGTGGTTGCAGAATGAGATTTTTTTGACGGGCTGGAGCAGATTCAGGAGGATCAGCTCCAGGCATAAATCGGGTTGGAGAATATCCATCCCCGGAGCTGACCTTTGAAGGGGATCAGCGCTTCCACCCGATAGATCCCGGGTTCGGTGGTCAGGTGGGTGGCAACTTCCCGGTTCTCCCAGGCTTTGATGACCTTGCCATCTTTGATCAGTCGGCAGTTGGCTTTATGGGGTAAGCGAATCTGGAGAGTTAGACCCCGTTTGATCTGAACCTGATCGCCCATGATGAACGTGCCGTCGTCATTGTCCGCCAGGAAGCGGAAACCATCCGTTTTCGCTGGGAGATCATACGCCACCCAGCAGTGCCCGACTCTGAGGGCGTCCATTACCATCCGCCGGTCATCCATGAAGGAACCGGTCAGCGGTTTGGGAAGTAATAAATGGGTGGTGATGCTTTTAAATTGATGCAGATAAGGATAGAGCTTGACTTTGAGCGGGCCGAACTTCTTGACCAATTCATGGGCGTCCACACCGCCAACGGCAACGATCTTGCGTTTACGCGAAATTAGTAATTCATCCCAAAGAGCCAGCGTCCGTTCCAGAGGGCCGAGGGTCATCCGGGCTGGAAAAAGCGCATTGATCACAGCGGATGTGAGGGTAGGCGTCACGCTTTTGAATTCGCTCATCTGGTTCCAAAGTTCAATGCCGGTGAAGCGGTGAATATCCCAGTTGCGCCAACTGAAGGCCAATTCACCAAAACGCGGCAGGGGATCTTCAATGGGGTGGGCGATGAATGAAAGCCCGCTATTTTTCTCGATCTGATCGATCAGCCTTTGGGAATCCTTGCCAAACGGCGAAAGCTCTTTTTGGGCGCCGAGAGCAAGCATGTGGTTGCCGGGTGGATCGAGGGTGCGGTCATGGATTTCCTCCCCGACCATCAGCATCACCCGGTTCTTACCTTCGCCGTAATAGCCTTCAATTCCTTTAACCCAAATATTGTGATCGGTGGTTATAATTCCATGGAGGCCGGCTTTTTTGGCAATTTGAGTCAGTTCAGAATGGCTGGCGTTGCCATCCGAATAACGGGTGTGCATGTGAAGGGCAATTTTGATTTCGTTCATTGGGTTGACTGTTTTTTTATGTTATGGGTATAATCATTCCAGTTAAAAGGAGGTTCCGTGGCAAATTATTTTAGCATCGCACTGATTATAACGTCAATTGCCTTGATCGCCAGCATCATCCTGCAGAGCAAGGGTGTTGGGCTGGGTGGTCTGACGGGTGGCGGCGTCGATTCCTCGGGTGGGGTTTATACCCAGCGCCGTGGCATTGAAAAGGTCCTGTATTGGGTCACGATTGGTTTGAGCATCGTGTTCTTCATTCTGACCTTGCTAACCGTCACAACCATGGGCAACTAGTCTCGTTTAAATACGATCCGCCCTGGCGAAATTTTTAATCTCAAATGGACAAATCGGGCAACTCGCCGAAAGGGTTGCCCTTTTATCTTAAACAAAAACCTATGAAAAAATTCAGATGGCAGTTACTCATAATATTGGTCACTGGATTGGTCGTTGGTGTCCTGTTAATTCTCCAACAGGTCAATTCCAGTCAGGAAACGATGACAACACCGGAACCGATTACAGGCGGCGTCTATACCGAAGCGCTGGTCGGTGAATTTCTCCGGCTTAACCCCTTCCTGGATATCTACAACCCGCCGGACCATGCCGTTGATAAAATGATTTTCGATGGTTTGATCACATTCGATTCCGAGGGTAATGCCCAGGCAGACCTGGCGGAATCGTGGGGTGTTTCCCAGGATGGGACGACTTATAACTTCAGCTTGCGGCAGGACGTCTATTGGCATGATGGCGAAAAGTTCACTTCCGCCGATGTGATGTACACCATCGGTCTGCTCCAATCCGGCCATGCGTTGATCCCGGAAGACCTGCAGAACCTTTGGGCTGAGGTCCAGGTTGTGCAGCTTTCCGATTACCAGATGCAGTTCCTGCTGCCGGAAGCCTTTGCGCCATTCCTTGATTATCTGACCTTTGGGATCCTTCCGGAACATCTTCTGGCAGGAAAAGGCCTGGAAGAGCTGATTGACGATCCTTTCAACCTGGCGCCGGTTGGCACCGGGCCATTTAAATTCCAGCGATTGCTGGTTGAGAATGATGAAATCGTCGGCGTTGTAATGGAAGCCTTTGATGCCTATTTCGAAGGCCGGCCTTACCTGGATGAAATCATCCTGCGCTATTACCCGAGTTCCGAGGCGGCTTATGCTGCTTATCAGGATGGTATCGTTGAGGGGATTGGAGATGTCGACTCGTCGATCCTTTCCGCCGTCCTTGCGGACCAGAATCTTTCGATCTATACGGCCCGGGAGCCAATTCTGACCATGACCTACCTCAACCTGGATAACAATGAGGTTGGGTTCCTTCAGAATGCCGATTTCAGGCGGGCGTTGATGGAATCGATTGACCGCGATTTGATTATTGAAAAAGTCTATGGCGGGCAGGCGATTAAGGCCAATGGCCCGATCATGCCCAGCACCTGGGCTTATTATGATGATCTGGAAAAGGTCACGTATAACCCGGTGGATGCCAAAACACTTTTTGCCGCATCCGGCGCGACCTGGGATGAGGAATCGTCTTCCTATAAGACTGAAGAAGGACTGGAAATTGCCCTCACCCTGCTCTATCCGGATACGGAAAAGCATGCCCAAATTGCCGGCTATATCAAGCAGGGCTGGGAAGCATTGGGTGTGAAAGTGACCCTTGAGGCAAAGACATACGATGAAGTTCTGGCTGATCTGCAGGCCCGGACTTACCAGGCGGCTTTGGTGGATATCAATTTCACCCGTTCACCCGATCCCGACCCCTATCCGCTTTGGGGGCAGGCCCAGGTCGGCAACGGTCAGAACTATGCCAATTGGGATAACCGTTCCGCGAGTGAATTCCTGGAGCAGGCCCGGATTGCAGTCGATATCGCTGAGCGCGAGAGGCTTTATAAGAATTTCCAGGTCTTGTTTATGCGCGATTTACCGTCCCTGCCGTTGTTCTACCCGGTGTATACCTATGCCATTTCATCGGAGATCAATGGGATCAATTTTGGACCGATCTTTGAATCGGCTGACCGGTTCAATAACGTGCAGGACTGGTATATCCTTTCCGGCCGGTCCGATTCCACAACCGGTGATGTGACCGAGACACCCGAGACTGCGAATTAGGGGGGCAGGTGGCGCCATTTTTCACGGGATTGGGCGATTCGGGAGATACCGGTTACCTCGGAGAAGGCCGGATTTCAAAGGCTTCCTTACGAATTGAAGCCATTGGCAGCGTGGATGAAGCCACGGCTTTCCTGGGGCTGGCGCGCTCACTGGCATCCGGTGATGGTTTTTCGGATGTACTGCTTGCGATCCAGAAGCATCTTTATCAATTGATGAGTGAATTGGCTGCCTCACCGGAAAACGCCGGGTTATTTGATGCGGTTCACCCAGAACAAGTGACCTGGTTGGAAGAAAAAATTATTGAAATTGAAGGGTCAACGGAAATGCCTGCGGGTTTCATCATCCCCGGAGAATCGACCGCCAGCGCAGCCCTCTCGGTGGCGCGCACGGTCGTCCGGCGGGCAGAGCGGCATGTGGTGGCTTTGCTGGAAGCTGGTGAAATCACCAAGCCGATCCTGGCGACCTATTTGAACCGATTGTCTTCCCTGCTTTTCATCATGGAAGTCGCTGAATCCGCCTCATCGGGCCATGGCGTCCGATTGGCAAAAGAGGACTGACGATTGATAGGTACATTTCTTAATGTTGGTACGATCCTTTTAGGCTCGATTATTGGGATGAGCATTGGTTCCCGTCTTTCGCCAAAGCTGCGAAATACGATCGTCGCGGGCCTTGGACTTTTTACCTTTGGCTATGGTCTGACGACCTTTATTGATACGGCCAATCCCCTGGTCCCTTTGGGTGGGCTGCTGATCGGTGCGCTTTTGGGTGAATGGTGGAAGGTCGAGGAAGGCCTTGAGAAGGTAGGCTTTTTCCTGCGGTCAAAGTTCATGCCTAAGGACGAAGAATTGGGCGGAGAATCGCGTTTCGTTGAGGGGTTTGTCACCGCTTCACTGGTCTTCGTGATCGGGCCGATCGCTATCCTGGGCTCCATTCAGGACGGCCTGACCGGGAATTTTGAGATGCTGGCAATCAAAGCCGTTCTGGATGGATTTGCGTCGATCGCGTTTGCATCGTCGCTGGGGATCGGGGTTGCGTTTTCAGCCCTTTCGATCCTCGTTTATCAGGGTGCGATCACCCTTATGGCCGGTTTCTTCAGTCAGTATTTCTCGACTGCGATGATGAATGAGATGACAGCCGTGGGGGGGCTGATCCTGATGGCGATTGCGATTTCCAGCCTGCTGGAGATCAAGAAGATCCGCACAGGGAGCTTCCTGCCCGCCTTGATAATCACACCCCTGATCACCTGGGTTTTGGAACGCTTCTTCGGCGGCCTATAAAAATAAAGAGCCTTGAATTTCAAGGCTCTCTTTTTTTGGATTATCTGCCGCAAATTAGTTATTCAGATATTTTTCAATCGTCGCATCCAGCTCACTGGTGGTTACCAGATCCTTGCCGTTGACCAGGAAGGTCGGCGTTGCTGTGACGCCGCTGGCGGATGCGAAATCAATCTCTTTCTCATAGGCTGTGACAAATTTATCGCTTTGCATGCACACCTGGAAGGCGCTGGTATCCAAACCGGCCTGGCTGGCAAAATTGACCAAATCAGCTTCGGTGAAGGTCATCCCACTGACACTGTAAGGAAAAATCTGATCCTTAAATTCGTAAAATTTATCCTGATCGGCGGCACAATACGAGGCTTCAGCAGAGAGGTAGGAGCTTTCCGAATCGGAGGGAAGGTTGACGTAATTGAAATAGACGAGGCCCGTATCCACATATTTGGCGATGAAATCTTTGGCCGGACTGGCATTGAAGTCATAGCAGTGACTGCATGTATAGCTCGAGAATTCATAGACGGTGACCGGGGCGTTAGGGTCACCCAGTGGGAAACCGGGTTTGGATAAATTGAGAAGGATATTGGGCAGGAAAATCAGGAGAAGAACCAGAATGACCGCCGCCAGGGAGATTAACAGAAATGTGGTCAGTTTATGTCTTTTTTGTTGAATCCGGTTTTGCCGGAGCAGTTCGCGTTTGCTTTGATTCGTGTTCATCTTAATACTCCTTAACCATTAATGACCGTATTGATTCTGCCATAAGACAAGGTCTTTGTCTAGCAAAATGCCTTTACAGGAACCTGGATTGATTTTAAGAGGTGATGAAAATTTAAAGTTTGATTTCGTAAACCTTGATCTCTTCCCCTGTGCGCTTGAAATTCAGACTTTGATAGAGCTTGGCTGAAAGTCGGTTATCCGATTGGGTGTTGACGGTGATGCGCCAGAAGCCGAGGCGCTCAAACTGCTTTAGCAGATCGTGGATCAATGTGAAAGCGATGCCCTGGTGCTGAAATTCCGGCAAAACGGCCAGCCTGGCAAGATGACCATAAATGGTCATCGTGGTGCTGATCTGATATCCAACGATCTCACCATCTTTGATGGCCACTGTGCCGATCCCGGTTTGACCAAATGCCTTAGCCAGCCCCTCGATCGAGTTTTGCCAAAGAGGTGGAAAGGCCGCATGGTCAATCAACTCCACTTTGCCGAGGTCATCAATATGCATTGGGCGAATGATGATTTCATCGTTCAGCTTCTTCTTTTTCGGAAAAGACCCCTGCCATTCCATCACGACGATGTTCTGGTTGTTCACAAATCCGGTGCTTTTCACCAGGGTTTCAAACCACGGATGAATGGCCAAAGTAGCCAGGGTGTTGACGCCCTGTTCCTGAAGCTGCCGAATAGCCTGGGGCAGCATTCTCTTCCAGGGGACGGCCGCATCAAGTCCCCGACAGGCGGCAAAAAGCCTGACCCAGGCGGCGTCACGGTTTTCAGGCGCGGCACAAAGCACAGCCTGGATTTGTTCATTTTCAAATTCGACTAGATAGGGGTGGTAGCCTATCCAATCCAGAGATGAAAACCAGTCCAAATGGCGGTGTGTTTGAATGTTTTGATTTAGGAATCCAGCGAGTTGAGCGTATATTTCGGGTGAGGCTTCAATTGCTGGAGGAAATGTATCGGCTGAAGGTTTTTCGCGAACCATTGTCACCTTTCTCCCATCACAGTTATACCCGAAAACCCCAATAAATAAAATGAACGGGTGGGTACCCGTTCACTCTTCTTTCAAAATGCCCAGGATTTCCCTGGCGATCTCGGCCTGTTCCGCTTTTGGGATTTCCTTCAGCTTTGCGAGGATTTGGACGAAGGATTCGTCCAGACCATCCCCTTCGATCCCAACCTCATTTTCAACGGGATCACCGAAACTTTGGCTCGGGAGATGCAGGGTTTCAGCGATCTGGCGGTCATCGGGGAAGAAGGCATCCAGATGTTTCCCCAGTTGCTGGCAAATTTTCTGCAGATCATCCAGAGGGATCGGGAAGGTATCCTCTTCATAGTTGTGCAGGTTTTCGAGGGGGATACCGGTCGCTTCTGCTAATTCTTCCAGGGTCAGTCCGGCCGCTTGCCGCTCGAGAGAGAGTTGGGTCCGGATAACTTTCTGACGCAACAACTGATAATGGGGACGGATACTGTCCTGCAGCAGGGTCAATTGATACAGACGTTTGTATTGGTCTGTGAAAAAGGCTTCCAACGGCAGTCCGAAATACAGAGCGAGGATCTCAAGGTCGGGCAGTGAAAGATGGGTTTCGCCCTTTTCAAAAGCCAGATAATTCCCCTGTGAAATACCAAGCAGCTTTGCACAATCATGGATGCTGAAATGCAAGGACATGCGGATGGTTTTGATCTTTTCGTGGAGTTCTTCCGGAATCTGAACCATAAGTAGATTTTGCTCACCTTATAAATATGGACTGATAAACGATCCTGGTGAATCAACCACAAATATTATAGTTGATTCCCGAAATCTGATTAAATTATATTGTCTGGGAGTATCAAACCCCGATATGTAAATCCGGGTGTTGATAGACCCATTCCGCATTGATCATAGTCGCCAGGGGTTGAATGGATCCTATCATATGGGGATCCAAAGTGAAGGGGTCATCTTTTAGTAAGATCAGATCGGCTTTCGCACCCGGCATGATCCGTCCGAGCTGAGTTCCGCGGTTGGATATTCTCGCCGGGGCGGAAGAAAAACCATCCAAAGCGTCTGCGAGCGAGAGGCGTTCCTGTGGGTACCAACCCTCAAGGTCAGGGCTGCCATCCAGCCGGCAGCGGGTAACGGCGGCATACAGGCCGTGGAACGGATTGACCGGCTCCACCGGCGCATCGGAGCCAAAGACCATCTCCGCACCGGTGGCTTTCAACGAGCGATAAGCGTAGGAAAGGGCAGCGCGCGGCCCGAGGAAATGATCCGCCATGAGCATGTCAGATGGGGCATGGACGGGCTGGACGGAGGCAACAATGCCCAACTGGGCTAGGCGCGGCAGGTCCTCCGGAGAGATGATCTGGACGTGTTCGATCCGGTGGGGATAATTCGGGAGCCCCTGTTCATGCTCAAATGCTCTTAGCTTCGCATAGGCATTAAGGACAACCCGGTTGGCCCGATCGCCGATGGCATGGATCGCCAATGACAGGCCGTTTACGCCTGTCTTTTTCCCAATTTCGACAATTTCGTTTTCATCCAGCAGCAGGGCTCCCGTATTTTGGGTGCCTTCAAAGGGGGAGAGCATGGCCGCGGTCTGTGATCCCAGGGCGCCATCCGAAAACAGCTTGACGCTGCCCACCTGGAGGAAATCGTCGCCAAAATCGGACCTCAGCCCGGCCGCGATAAATTCATCCAGGTGATCGAAGGGAATCCCCTTGCGGACACGGAATTTCAGTTTGCCTTCCTGTTGGAGTTCCTGCAAGGCCAGCCAGCAGTCCATGCCATCAAAATCATGGACGCCAACCAACCCCATCTGCCAAAGTTCGGGGATCAGGGATTGGATTTGGTTTTTCAGTGCATCCTGGGTGAATTCGGGAATTACCTCAAGCACCAGGTTTACGGCTTCCGCCTCGAATAAGATGCCGGTGAGATGTCCTTCCGAATCCCTCTGGAGAATACCGCCTTCGGGATCGGGGGAGGCATCGGAAAGGCCGGCGAGGGATAGCGCCTGAGAGTTGGCCCAACCGATGTGGAGAGATTTGGCGGATAGATAAGCCGGATGCCCTTGGCTGACCCGATCCAGCAATTCGGCTGTGCCCAACCCTTCCAGCCACTGGTTATGGTTCCAGCCGTGACCGCGAATCCATGCACCGGGAGGAAGCAGCTTTGCCGCAGCCTCAATCCGGGCCAGACATTCGGCGCGGGTGGCCGTCTCACAATCCACGATAGCCCTGCTTTCGGCTAAGTAACGTAAATGGACGTGGGCGTCCGTCAGCCCTGGCCAAAGCGTGCACCCATACAGATTGATTTTTTCATCAGCAAGGGAGAAGGCATCCAGAATCTCAGGATCGGTGCCAACGGCGATGATCTGCTCCTGCGCCAGAGCGAGGGCTGTTGCACCGGGGAAACCCGGCGCGTGAATTGTTGCGTTATAAAGGATTTTCATCGATTTTATTCGGCGAGGATCTTATCCAGAATGGTATTCAGTTCCTCGTCGGAATAGTAATAGATCACCAGGCTGCCGCCCTTTTTCCCATTGTTTAAATTCACCTTGGTGCCAAAGTGATTTCTCAGGCGGGATTCCACTTCTTTGATTTCGGGTGTAGGTTCGGCTTTGGGCGTTGCCGCGGGTCGTTCACCGCTCATCTTCTTCACCAGCGCTTCCGCCTGGCGAACATTCAATCCGAGGTTCAGAATGGTGTTGAGGGCGGCGCGCTGCGCCTGGGCATTGGTCAGACTCAGGATGGCGCGGGCATGGCCTTCAGTGATTTTCCCCTCGGCGAGCGCTTCCCGAGCTTTATCGGGCAGGTTGAGCAGGCGCAGGGTGTTGGTGACGCTGACGCGGCTTTTTCCGACCCGTTCCGCGATTTGCTCGTGGGTCAGGGCGAAATTTTCAGCCAATTGATGGTAAGCATCCGCCATTTCCAGCGGAGACAGGTCAGAACGCTGGACATTCTCAATCAGGGCCAGTTCGAGCTGGTCCTGTTTGGTGACGATTCGCTCAATCACCGGGACCATCGTCAGTCCGGCCAGTTCCGCGGCCCGCAAGCGGCGTTCACCGGCAATTAGGGTGTAGCCTTCCGAATCGGATGAGACGGAGACAACCAGAGGCTGCAGGATGCCGTGTTCGCGGATGGAGGCGGCCAGCTCATTCAGCTTTTCCTGGTCCATGGCGGAGCGGGGCTGTTGGGGATTGGCTTTGATTTTCTCGATTGGGATTTGGAGAACGCCCTGAGCGCTCCTTGCCCCTGCTGATGAATCTTTTGAATCACCACCCGGGATTAATGCGTCCAATCCTCTTCCAAGACCAGGTCTGCGGGCCATTAGTTTGCCTCCTGCACAATCGGAACTTTGACATCATCGGAAACAAGTAATTCCTTGGCCAGGGCCGCATAAGCCTGGGCGCCGCTGGAACCGGGAGCATAGACGGCGATTGGCATCCCAAAGGAGGGCGCTTCAGCCAACCGGATTGAGCGGGGAACAACGGAATCGAATACTTGGCTTCCGAAAAAACGCTTGACTTCATGAATGACATCGGTGGAGAGGTTGGTGCGGGCATCATACATGGTCAGGATCACGCCCCGGATTTTCAAATCCTTGGCGAGGGATTGTTTGACACGATCTATGGTTTGGGTGAGCTGACCCAAACCTTCCAGGGCAAGATATTCGCATTGGACCGGGATCAGAACCCCATCCTGAGCCGCAACCAGGCCGTTGAGGGTCAGCAGACCCAGCGATGGCGGGCAATCGATCAGGATATAGTCGTACCGGTAACG
>CAYUSC010000020.1:0-28832 GCA_964447265.1 uncultured Candidatus Brevefilum sp. | reverse complement strand
TGCCAAACAGGAAGATACCCTGATCAGCGAGCTGGAAGCGATCTATATGCAGCTCCGCAAAGGAAGAGGTTTGGAGGAGTAACGCCATCCTCAGATGAATGATAGGAATATAAAAACTGGCCTCAATTGAGGCCAGTTTCTTTTATTGTTATGTTGAGGAGCGATTTAGCGCCGGCTGCGGTTATTGCTTCGTCCACCGCCACGGTTGCCACCGCCGCGGTTTCCGCCGCCACCACTGCCGCTCTTCTTGTTGTTGGCTTTATCCTGAGCCTGGGCTTCTTCCAGGGTCCAACCTTCGAGCAATGCCTGGCGGGAAAGCCGGACACGACCCTGATTATCGATGTTGGTTACCATCACAGTGATTTCATCGCCTTCGTTGACGACATCGGTCACCTTGGTGACATGGTTGGTGTCCAGTTGGGAGATATGCACCAGGCCGTCCTGCCCGGGGAGGATCTCGACGAAAGCGCCGAATTCGGTCGTGCGGACAACTTTGCCGGTGTAGATGTGGCCGATTTCAACTTCTTCGGTCAGGCGTTCGATCCGTTCACGGGCGGCTTTATAACCTTCACCGTCGATTGCGGCGATGTAGACTGTGCCATCGTCATTGATGTCGATCTTGGTGCCGGTTTCTTCCTGCAGAGCGCGGATGGTCTCGCCGCCCTTACCGATCACTGCGCCGATCTTATCGACGGGCACTTTGATGATCTCGATCCGGGGGGCGTGGTCCTTGATCTCACTGCGAGGTTCGGCAATGACCTCAAGCATCTTGCCGAGGATGAACAGGCGGGCTTTGCGGGCCTGTTCGAGGGCTTCGGCCATGATCTCGGTTGTTAAACCTTTGATCTTGATATCCATCTGCAAAGCGGTGATGCCTTCGGTGGTGCCGGTGACTTTGAAGTCCATGTCGCCCAGGTGATCTTCCATACCGAGGATGTCGGTCAGGATCACATAGTTGCCGTCCTTCATCACCAGGCCCATTGCAACACCGGAGACAGGCCGTTTGATCGGCACGCCGGTATCCATCAGAGCGAGGGTGGAGCCGCAGGTGGACGCCATTGAAGAAGAACCATTGGAGGCCATCACCTCGGAAACGAGGCGCAGGGTGTAGGGGAATTCGGTTTCATCCGGAAGAACCGGAACGAGGGCGCGTTCCGCCAGCATGCCGTGACCAATGGAACGGCGGGATGCAAAGAGGCGGCCGACCTCACCTGTGCAGTAAGGTGGGAAGTTGTAATGGTGGATGTAGCGTTTGGATTCGGTTGGGACCAGGTTATCCAATTCCTGAGCTTCCTTGGGCGTGCCAAGGGTGGCCAGGGTGAGCACCTGAGTCTCGCCACGGGTGAAGAGGCCGGAGCCATGCGCCCGGGGGCTGACATCAACTTCGCACCAGATATCGCGGATATCTTCGGGGCCGCGGCCATCGGGGCGTTTGCGCTCAGCCAAAATGCGATCACGGACGATTTCTTTTTCAGCATCTTCAAACGCTGATTCAATGGCTTTTTTCTGGGCTTTCAATTCCGCTTCGGTCAGGGTTTCGGCCTGATCGGCGGTCATTTCTTCAATGACAGCATCCTTCAAACTGCTGATGCCGCCATAAAGGTTCTCTTTGGTATAGGGCAGGCTCAAAATGGCCTGCAAGCGGTCGTTGATCCTGGCTTTGACGGTGTCAACCAGGCTCTCGTCTTTGACGACCAATTCGATCTCACGTTTTTCTTTGCCGATTTCGCGGGCCATCTGCTCCTGAAGTTCGATGATGGGCAGGATGGACTTTTGGGCCAATTCCAGGGCTTCGATCATCACCTGTTCGGAGACTTCATTGGCACCGGCTTCGACCATGGCGATGGCGTCTTTGGTGCCGGCCACCATCAGGTCGAGCTTGGATTCTTCCATCTCGGAGAAGGTTGGATTGATGACCAGTTCGTCATTGATGTAACCGACCCGGACTGCGCCGACTGGGCCAGACCAGGGGATATCGGAGATCATCAGGGAGGCGGAGGCCGCGTTGATGCAAAGGATGTCCAACGGGTTTTCTGTGTCAGCGGAAAGCGACATCAAAATAACCTGGACTTCATTGCGCATCCCATCCGGGAAGAGAGGGCGAATCGGGCGATCGGTCATCCGGGCGGTGAGGACAGCCTCACTGGTGGGACGACCTTCGCGGCGGAAGAAGGAACCGGGAATACGCCCACCGGCGTACATCCGCTCTTCATAGTCCACGGTCAGGGGGAAGAAGTCCAGCCCCTCTCGCACGCCACCCATTGTGGCTGCGCAGAAAATTACGCTGTCACCCATTTGGACGGTGACGGCGCCGCCAGCCTGTCCGGCCAGCTTGCCAGTTTCGATGATAATTTCCTTATCACCGAGTTTGGTTCGGTAATTCTTAACTTCGGGTTTCATTTTTATCCCTTCAACTATAATTTTCCCGCCCAGTCAGGGACTGAAAACCGGTGAGGTGCCTGTCCTCAGCAATTTTCAATTCCCGACCGGCGGACTTGGTCGACTTAAAACAGTTTACCGCAGAGTAGTTAATTGCGGAGTCCAATCATTGACACCAGATTAACGGCTCGGCAATCAGCTTCTCTGCGGTTTTTTCCCCGATGAGGTTCAAGAACGCAAAAATTATTTTTTGCGGATCTTGAGCTTTTCGGTGAGCGCCAGATAACGTTTGTAATCTGTCCGGCGCAGGTAGGCCAGTAAACGGCGTCGCTGTCCAACCAGTTTGAGCAGCCCCCGGCGGGAGCTTTCATCGTGGGTGTTCGCCCGGAGGTGATCCGTCAGTTGGGTAATCCGCTTGGAGAGGATTGCGATTTGGACCTCAGGTGACCCTGTGTCCTCACCATGCCGCTTGTACTCGTCAATGATTTCTACTTTTGCTTCTTTTCCTAAAGCCATGACACTGCTACTCCTTAATCATTTTTTATTTGTTGCAGGTCTCCATGCACCCAGCCTAAATCAACCAGGTACAGGACCAGTCACTCGTAACATTATACCAGACAGGCATATTTATGCAAGCCTAGCTTATTTCGCTTGTTTGGGACCAAAACAAGATAACAAGGCCGATGGAGACCAGGATCATGATCAAGGGGCCAAATATCCTGGAGGTAAGAATCGAATGAAAGTAATAAAAACCCATCCCGATCACCGGGGGAAGAGCTAAGATTGCCCAGCGGAAGCGGATGTCCCGGAATTGGACGGTGTCGCCGTCCGGGCGGATATGGGTTTGGATCAAATTTGCAACGGTAATGCCCAGGACGACAGGCCAAAGGCTGAGGGCCAGAGTGAGGAAGGTCGGCCAGGGATAAAGGTAGAGATTATATGACAGTAACGCCAACGTCAGAATATTAACCAGTCCCAGTGAATATCCCAGGACAGCGCCGATGAAGTTGAGAAATCGGATAGGTAATTTTGTAGGTCCGGCTGATCCGAGTTTGATGATCCAGGCCAGGACTGCGGGTATTGCCAACCCTGAAAGGGTCAGAAGAATTGCATATTGAAGCCAATGGGCTGGATTGCTCAGGGAAAAATCCAGGTTTGGAGAAATTGCCAGCCAGGTGGCAGCCCAACAGAGGACAATTGATACACCTTTGATTATATTAACAGGGGTCAAGGGTTTCTCTTGCTGGGCCAGTTTCTGCAGGAACAGTTCTTTCCAGGAAGGATGGGGCGCTGGCGCGGGATCAGATCCCTTCAGAAGGAAAATAGTCTCCGCTTCTGCGTGAGACAACCCCCTGTAATTACCGGCAGCAAGCAGCCTTTCGGCTTCATCAGGTGAACCGAGGCCGCCGCAGGTGTGCAGCGTTTGGATGAGGGCGCAGAGAACCTGCCGATGGTCTTTATGGATTTGACTTCTATCCCGCTCCCAATCGCTGATCGCCTGTGAAGTGTAGGTTGTCCCCAGGATTCCACCCATCAGGGCGGCCAGCCTTTCCTGGGAGAGATGCTTGCCCGTTTCCGGGTCAACACTTCTGTTCCGATATTCCCTTAATAATTTCCCAAAAGAATTCATCAGTTGTTTTTCAGTTATTCAAGCAATGCTTGCAGGTTTTCAAGTGATTCCCTCTTAAGCCAAACCTTCTGTGGCTTTAGGCTTAGGGGAAGGAAAGCATTGCTCTTTAACAATGAAAAAATACCCCTCATTCAGCCTTTTTGATTTGGCTTCCAGGTGATTTCCATGGTGGTTCCCTGCTTGGGCGAAGTATGCAGTGAAATGGTTGCGTTGATTATCTTCGCCCTCTCATAAATATTGGCCAATCCAAAGTGATGATTCGCCAGCAGTTCGCTCAAATTGGGCGGGCCTTCGAAGGGCAAGCCAATTCCGTCATCCGAAACCCTGAGTTTAACCTCATCTTCCATTAGATGACCTGATATCAGGATGGATTGAGCCTGAGCATGCTCATATGCGTTATGGCAGGCCTGCTGGATGATCCTGTAAAGGTGAAGCTCGATATTCTGGTCATAGTTAAGTGGTTTTGGAACATTGAGGCTTGTGTTGATCGTGATTTTCCCACCGATTTGGGCTTCGGGCTGGTCGGCAAGTTCTTCAATGGCGACATCCAGACCCATATCGAGACTGGAAGGCCTTAGACCGCTCATAATTTCCCGAACCATATCGTTGATCTGCTGGACATGCTCTTCGAACTCTTTTTGGTCAGAGTCGTTGCTCTGCAATTCCACCAGATAACCCAGCGACGGCAGCAGGACATCATGCAGGTCACGAGCGATCTCCGCTTTTTCAGCTTCCTGCCTCTCCATATTGACGTTGTAGAGGGTTTCCAACAGCTCGCTTTGGTGGATGTTTAGCAGGGTGATGGATGTCTGGTTCGCCAGGGTTTGTAATATGGTTTTGAAATCCTCATCGTAAATATTGTTTGGGTCCCGCCATCCGAAAAACCATAGTCCAATGAATTCTCCTTCCAACTCCAAAGGCAGCACCAACTTGATCCAGGGGAAGTCGCTCCAGTTTTCGATATCCGAGAGGATCGCGTTGGCATTTTGAAGCTGGGGAAGATTGATCAGTGTATCGTAATTTTCATCGCTGACACCTGTCCGAAAGAATGCTTTTGGCGTGGATTGTCCGTTGAATATGAGAACGGATTCCCGAATCATCAAACTGGGCAGGATCTCCTCTTTTAGTAACTTTCCCAGGGTCGGGTAGTCGAGGCTCAGGGTGATTTTCTGAGTAAACTGATGGATTAAATCGTCCGGGGGCACTTTGATCCCGAGGACGACGCGATCGAAGAAGGCCAGGAAATATTTAAAGAACAGGATAGACAGACCGGTCCCCGTGACTGCAATCAGCGATGAGAAAATGATTGAGATGAACGGATCCTCTCTGGTCACCGGGAGTACCAGCAGAATAAATATATAAACAGGGGAAAGCATGATGAGGAAGTTGATAAAAGCTGCTGCCCGATTTGCGCTGAATCTGAGCGAATAGGAACGGTTTTGGAAGAGGTTGATCTGGTCATTTGCCAAGGCTGGCATGATCAGCAATGTTCCAAAGCCTGTCAGACCGATGAAGAAGATGGAACCAAAAGAGATCAGATACTGAAGGGTTGGATTGATCATTAAAGTGGGTGAGATGACCAGAAAGAAGGCAAAGAGGAAAGCCAGGACGATGCCACCGGTGAAAAGCCTCATGGCAATATTGATTCTGGGAAAATCCTGTTTTAAACTGGTTTTATATGAAGTGAAGAAGTAAAACCCCGGTATCGCAGTCAGGCCAATCATGGCAATATTGGAGTTTTGGGGGACTTTACCAATGAACATCAGCACAGCCAGGAAGATAATCGGAATAATTGCCAGAAGGTAAGCGCCCAGCAATGACCACATGATGGAGCGAAGCTGTTTGAATCTGAAGAATTTGATGATCAGCAACGTGAGGGAGCTGCCCATGGCTAGGATAAAACCGAGCAGATAGAACCCCGCTGGAAGGATTTGTAACAAATCTAAAAGGGCCAGGGCAATGGGAATGGCGTATATGATGACGCCAACCCATTTCTTCCAGGCTTTAAATGGCGTTGGGAAAAGCCAGTGGAGATTGACGGCGACTGGAACGCTTAACCAAATGAACATCCGCATGATCAAGCTGGAGTGCCAATAGCCGGTTGATGAAATCTGACCGGCGCTGATCCAGATGGAAAATGCGTAAAAGAAATAATAAAGCAGTGTCCGTGTTTTTGATCGGGGCCGAATGAAGAGGATGGTGACCAGCCCTGCTCCAAAAAATGGATAAGCGATGATCCAATCGCCTGAAAGGATATCGAACACCCCGCGCTCTCCCCTTGCAGGCTTGGGCATATCCACTTGCAATTCCTCTCCATCCCTCAACAGCACGATATGAAGAGTTTCACCAACTTTGGTCTGGATCATTGGATTTTCATCCAGAGAATCATTTATCTCCTGAGGAGGAACAGCGTTTATTGAGAGGATTATGTCATCTTCCTGAATGTATCTCCTGGCAATTTCGTCGACCCCAGTGACCTGACCGTTATTCAGATTGATAAAAAAGCCGATATAGGGGCTGAGGAACAACAGTGTGTACGTGAATAATGCCAATGTGCAAAACACCAGAAATGTTAATAGCAGTTCCGACCACTGCTTGACGGTTTCGGTTCTGATTTTATTTAGGAAGGATTGTTTTTTCTGTGCCATATTGGATGATCCCAGTTAGAAAGGAGGTGAGACTGATGAAAGAGTTTTATGATCAGCTTAAACAAGCTGAGCAAACGCAGGATGCCAGGTTATCTCAATTGGCGAAAGTATGTAAGGCCGAATTGAGTGATGTTCAGGCGAACAATTTGCTTGATCCCTGGACCTGGTGGACAGAAGAATAGTCTCGACCGGTTGTGCCGGTAATTGAGATTTGTTACCGGCACTCCCCTTTGAAAGGGAGAAATATGTACCAGAAGATCAAAAGCTACTTGCAGGATGATGAATTCATTAACCCGTGGCCTGATTTACTGCAATTTGTCATAAGGATTATAAACGAAAAACCCAAGCATATTTTAATCCCGGGTTTAATCGGATCAGCCTATGGAAGCAGCGTCGAGCAGCAAATTATGGCGAATGCTTCTCTAACATTGTTGTTTTGCGCCATTATCGCCGTGGATAGCATCCTGGATGGTGATGAAGGTGGACCGGTGGAAGGATATTCTAGCGGAGAGCTTGCTAACATGAGCCTGGGGTTAGCCGGCTGGTCAGCGCATATCCTCAGGGGCCTCTCAAAAGAACCTCATGGTTATCCGGAAGCGGTCGCAACCATTTCCCGGCTGCTTTATCAGGTTTCTTACGGGCAGGCTTTGGATTCCAGCAATCCGGATACGGAAGAGGCTTATTGGGAGTTGGCCCGGATGAAAAGCGGAGCTTTCTTTTCAGGCGCATTCTCGTTGGGCGGCCTGGTTGGTGGGGCTTCAGCCGCCGACCTCACGCGGTTATCAGCATTGGGTCAATATTATGGGGTTATGGTCCAAATCCATGATGACATACGGGATGCTCTGGAGGTGCCGGCTAACTCGGATTGGCAGAATGGGCGCTATACCCTTCCGTTACTCTATGCACATTTGGTGGACCATCCCGAAAGAGAACGATTTGATGCCATCCGGGATCAGGTTGGTGACAGCCGGCTTTTGGAGGAGGCTCAATCCATCCTCATCCGATCTGGCGCTCTCAGCTATGGACTTTATCAAATTCAATTGCTGGACCAGCAGGCAGCCGTGGAGATGGCCGGGTTATCCCCAATCAATGACGCGGATATCAAGCGGATGTTTGCGGAATTGGTCGATCCAGTCGGGCGGATGCTTGAGGCTGTGGCAGGATAGCCGGAGAACGCCTTAGATCTGAGAGAAAATCTGCAGGATTTCCGCCCGGACGATTTGCTGATCTTGTTCTCTGAGCAATGAAAGCAGTTGTTCGGTGGGAACCGGATAGGGTGCAAGGTAAGCTTTGAGGTACTTGCGGAAAGTGATCACGCCCCGCTCGCCGTAATAAGAAATGATTGCCTCAAAATGTTTAAGGATGGATTGCAGCGCGTCCTGCGGGCTGACCTGGTCGCGATCCAGTCGGCTGAAAATCCAGGGATTGGGAACAGCCGCTCGGCCGATCATCACCGCATCACATCCGGTTTCCCGCTTGATCCGCTCAATATCGGCAACGGTCACAACGTCGCCATTGCCGATCACGGGGATCTGCAGGGCTTGCTTGATTTCGCGGATCGGTTCCCAGCGCGCCTGCCCGCGATACGCCTGGATCCGCGTGCGACCATGGACGGCGACCATTGCGCCGCCGTTATCTTCAATGATTTTGGCCACCTCAAGATAATTGAGTGAGTCGTCATCCCATCCCAACCGAATCTTGCCGGTCACGGGTATGGAAAATTCGCGGGTCATCAGAGTGAAGATCCGGGCGATATCCTCTGGTTTGCGCAACAACGCAGCGCCGGCCCCGCGGGAAGTCACATTCTTGGATTGGCATCCCAGGTTAATATCCAGAATATCCGGCTGCACATTTTCAATCAGGGGAACTGCCGCCCTCAGCATTCTATCGGGGTCATTGCCGAGAAGCTGTAAAGACACCGGCCGCTGATCCTCAGTAAAAATGGTTCGCTTGGGATACCGGGGATTGTCTTCAAGCACATCCAGAGCGTTGATGAATTCCGTCACGACCATAGCCGACCCCAGCCCGCGGCAAAGCCCGCGAAAGGGGTTATCCGTGATGCCATCCATGGGCGCCAGGATCAAATCCCCATAGATGGGCACAGCGCCGATCATAAAGGTGGGTTCTTTGATGGGAATCAGGACTGCACCTCATTTTTTTTATCAGTCAGACTTGCCTCGATTTCATAAATGGCCCAGCGGCAGGCATCCAGCAGGCTTTCATCAGTCTCAGTATGCAACGCGTTTTGCAGGGTTGGAAGTGCGGCCCTGACCCTTTGGTTTCCCAGAACGAGAGCAGCATTCCTAAGGAGTCCGGCACGTTTGGTTCTTTCGAGGGGCGTTCCGCCAATATGCTGCTTGAAGCCGATTTCATCCAGATCGAATAAGCCAGGCAAATCGAGAGTTTCCGGCAGGTGATCTTCTCCGAGAGGATAGACCTGGTCAGGCGTCGAGGCGTTATGGGGGCAGACCGTTTGACAGACGTCGCAGCCAAAGACCCAATCCCCGATCAGGCCTTTTTGTTCATCCGGGATGATCCCTTTGTGCTCGATGGTCAGATAGCTGATGCAGCGCCGGGCGTCCAGCGTGCGTTCCGGGAGGATGCAGTGGGTGGGGCAGGCGGCAATGCAGCGCTGGCAGGATTTGCAGAGATCGGCAGTGTAGGGGGGATCGACCGGCAGAGGCAGATCGGTCAGAATTTCCGCCAGGAAGAAGTAGGTGCCTGCGCCAGGAACGATCAGGCAGGTGTTCTTTCCGATCTGTCCCAACCCGGCTTTAACAGCATAGCTGCGTTCGAGGATGGGGCCGGTATCCACATAGCTCCTGAGCGTTACAGGCGAACCGGCATTGGCACGAATGAATTGTTCGAGCTGGTCCAGCTTTTCCCGGATCTGGTGGTGATAGTCATCCGTCCGGGCATAAGCGGAAATCCGGCCGAAGCCCGCCGGTGGTGCCGCGTTGTCATTTGAGGGGGAGCGATATGGAAGTGCCAGGCTGATGATCCGCCGGCAGTTATCCAGGATCAACTCAGGATTGCCTCGTTTGCGAAGGGCATCTTCCCGAGCGAGGTAGGCCATTTCACCATGACACCCCTGCTCGATCCAATCCCGATAGCGTTCATAATCGGGCTGCGAATCCGTCGATGCCACACCCATATGGTTAAAACCGAGGCGAAGGGCCTCGGTTTTAATTTTCTCTTTCAAGTCCAACAGGGCAGACACGTACGATCCGTCCTTTACTTAATCCTGAGTGATCAGTTTACATCGCGGTTTGACCGTCTCTGGTTATTTTACTTCCACAATGATATAGAAGGTGTAAAAAGTATCGCCGTTGGCGTTCTTGAGAACCCAGTCGCTTTGTTTGGTGCCGGTGGATGAAGGCGCGACGAAATCAACACTGATCTGGACGTTTGTGCCTGGGGGAACGGAATAGGGCAAATAAATTTCATCTTCAGCACCCATCTGTTCACCCGATGCGAAACTGATGTAATAGCTGGTGGTCCAGGTGGATGTGCCGGTGTTTTCAATGGTCCAGGTTACGGTAAATTCTTCACCGGGGGCGAAAACGGTATTATCTACGGGATCATTCGCACGCCAGGCAGCCGCATCATTGCCGCTGATGGATACTGTAGCGGTTGGATTGGCGGCCGATCCGGTTGGGGTGGATGTATAGATGATTCCCACAGTGGTCCCCTCAGTTGTGGCTGTTGCCGTTGGGGTTGCGGTTGCTTCCGGAGTGGGAGTTTCGGTGGGCACGGCCTGGGCCGTCATGGTTGCCTGGACTTCAGCCGTTTGAGCAAAGCTGGTCTTTTGGGCATTGATGTCAGTTTCAGGTTCTTTATTACCGCAGGCTGTGAGGATCAGACTGACCAAAACAAGGGCGGTCAGAACGATCAGCTTGCTTTTTATGCTTTTTTTCATTGGTTTTTTATACCTCCGAGCCAACTATGGTGTGTTCGCGTTGGTCAATCATCAATTGTAGGTTATGAGGAAAAAAAGTCAAGGCAGGTTATTTATTTAGGATATTTGTCCAAAATAACCAAAAAACCGGCGGTGTGGGGGCACCGCCGGTTGGTAATGCCTAATTATTGATCAGGGTTCAATCCGCGGGGAGACCCACAGGGCTTCATCGTTGGATGGGCTGCCGTTGGCTTCAATGACCAGGATGAACTGGACTTCCTTGCCGGCAAGACTGCTCAGATCCACGCTGACCTTATTATAGGTCCCATCCTGAACTTCGTGCCAGGACGCCAGGGTCTTGACGGATTCGCCTTCGACCTTATATTTCAGGATGAAAGTGACATCGCAGGCTTCGGTGCTGTTACAGCCGATCAGCGCCCTGAAATAAACACCGCCAGTAATTGAAATGGCCGGGAAGGTCCCTTTTATCCACCCATCGGTGACCATCTCGGGTTGCATGACCAGACCCGGCTCGTTTTCAGAGACGCCGTTTTCCAGTTTGGGAACATTGGCTTTGCGGATCCAGCCCTCCGTATCGCCGGAGCTGCCGGGGCAAGGCAGAGTGCCTGCGCCGGAGGTCCAACTGACACCGGAGGAACAATAATTTGCAACGAAATCATAAAGCGTGCCTTCCACGTCAATCTCGACCCAGAAGGTGCTGGCTTTGCTGCCAAGTCCGAACAGGACGCCATTGGCGTTCCGTAGTTTAAATTCTCCCCGGTGGGTACCGGCGGAATAGGGCGCTTCCAAATCCATCGAGACGACCACGGATTCGCCAGGTTTGACTGTACCGCTGGTTAACTGCATGGAAGCCGGCGCGTCCATCGAGTCGCCGCTGACAAAGACGACATCAAAATCATCATTCCACTCGCAGGTTCCGGTATTTTTCAGCGTCCAGGTCTTGGTGAAGGCCTGACCGGGTGAATAGTTCTTGCCATCCGGGATTGTCTCAGAGGCCAGGCTGGCCTGATAACACTCGGCCGCGGTGGTCACAGTAGCTGATGGTGCCGTCGTGCTGGTAGCACTGGCGGCGCCGCCTGGGGTGGGCGTGACGGTGGGCGTGATCTGGCTTTTGGCTTCATTGGTCTGGGCAATGTTGGTTTGCTGGGCCTGGACCGTCTGGGCGGCTGCGGTGTTCAGGGCATCCACCTGAGAGGTCGGCGTGGGATTGCCCGGTAAGTTACAGGCTGACAGCGTAAGGCTGAAAATGACAATGAGACTGATAAAGAGCCAATATTTTTTCATTAAATTCTCCTTCTGACAGCAATGAAGATGCCGTTTAGTTCAATTATATAACAGAGTAGTTAAAAGACGGAATTCAGGGAGCGATGGTTCCCCTCTTGAAAGCAATCGGCGATAACAGAAAAGGGTGCCCAGTGCTGGGCACCCTTTTGGATTTTTGTGTAGATATTTCGGTAGCTAGGCGGCTTCAGACTTTTTGCCGAACAAGGTCCGGAGATAAAGTCCCACGCTGAATTTCTTACCGGTCAGCAGGACCTGCGCTCGGAACATGCCGGCCACCGCACGAACCAGGACGAAGATTGTCACCAGAAGCAGGCCGATGGCCGTGAGGATCTGCCAAAGCGGAACACTGATGACCGACATCCGCGTAACCATGGCGATCGGCGCTGAAAACGGAAACAGACTCAGGATGATCGGCAGGGTGGCGTTTGGCGTTTCGATCATCAGGCTGATCAGCATCAGGGGGACCAACATCGGCAGGATGACGAAGATCGTGGCCTGGGTGGCTTCTTTGATATTGGGAACCAGGGCGCCGACCCCAGCCATGATAGTGGCGTAGAGGAAGTATCCCAGCAAGAAGAAAACCACACTCCAGATCAACAGGTCGGCCGGGAGTTGCAGGCTGGCAGGAATGTTGAGAGTGGTACCGCCTGCTCTGAGCAGGAAGAATCCCGCCCCCATCCAGACAACCGTCTGCAACAGACCAACCAATCCCAGACCAAGGATCTTCCCGGTCAGCAGTTGGCGAGGCGCAACGGAACTGAGCAGGATTTCGATGACCCGGTTCTCTTTTTCTTTGGCGACACTGGTCATCATCAAACTGGCAGAAGTGATGATCAGGACATAGAGCAGCATTGTCGCACCATAGGGCAGATAGAAGGACAATGGGTTGCTGCTATCCCGATCCACTGTTTCCGGGTCCAGGTCCATCAATTTCGTTTCCAGAGGATAAGAATAAATGGCGAATTGGACCGAATCAGCGCCCAGCAGGTTATAACGAAGCACGCTTTCCATTGTGCTACTGGATTCGAACGAGGAAAATGGGCTGAACTCTTCATTGATAAAACGAACAACGCCGGTTTCAAGGAAATCCGGAGCAATCACATAAAATCCCACAAGATCACCGGCAAGCAGGGCCGCCCTGGCCTGCGTTTCACTTTCATAGGCAACCAGGCTCTCGGGATCGATCCATTCCGGAAGTTGGGTGATGACACCCGCCTCGTCAACATAACCTTCGGCCATAATAGTTTCGGACCCGGATGGATAACCACCACTCGAATCGGTCTCAGCTGCTGGATCGTTTCCACCAAAGAGACTGATTCCGCCCAGGATCAATGCCGGCAGCAAGGGGACCAGAACCAGGGTGATCAGAAATGATTTTCGGGTGACAGTATTGATAAACTCTGTTTTAAGAACAGTCAGTGTTTTATTCATTTTTCCGTCCTCGCATTCAGGACTTCTTTAAAAGATAGTTTTTTGCCGTATTGCAGCATGCCCAGGCGAAACGCCTTTGTGGCGAACCAGATCGCGAGTATGGCAAAGATAACCAGACTTGCCACATTGATCGCAATTTGCCAGGCCGGGACAACAGTGAAGGTCATCCGCATCAGGATGGTAATGGGCGCAGTCAGGGGGAAATAGCTGAGGGCTAAAGCCAGAGCGCCATTGGGGTTCATCATGATCGCCGAGGAAACATAGAAGGGGACCATGAAGGGCAATGAGAACATCCCTGAGATCTGCTGGGCTTCTCTCATTTCGGTCATCGAGGAGCCGATGGCGGCCATGATCGCCGACACCAGCACGAACGACGGCAGCATGACCAGCAGTGTGACGATGATATATTCGGTGGAAAGGGAGAAATCCTGCAGTAGAGGCCAAAACTGCCCCGCAATTTTCAACCCGACCACACCGAAGATCAACCAAACAACCAACTGGGTCAGCCCGACGGCGATATTGCCGATGATTTTACCGGTCATCAATTGACTGGGAGAGACCGAAGTGATCACGATTTCCATCGTGCGGTTCTCTTTTTCCTCAACCACAGCCTGGAGAAGATAACCGCCGCTGGTCATCACGACCACCACAAACATCATACCGGCGATATAAGGTGTGAAAACGAGGTACCATTGGTCGTCGTTCATTTGGCGGCTGCCATCCGCTGATTCTAAGGTATAGGTAAACCCTTCTGAAAGTCGGTTGACGATTTCAGGATCAACATCGGCGTTTTCCATCAAGGTGAACCGGACAAAATCCTCAAACTGGTACAGGGCCGTTGAATCGGGTTCCTCATGGTAAATTAACTCGACCTGATTGTTTTGAGGGTAATCCGCAGGAAGGATATAGTAAGCCTGGATTGAACCAGCATCGAGGTCGGCCTGCGCTTGATCCGGGTCGGGATAAGCAATGAACTGGATGGACGGATCAAATATATCAGTGCTCTCCGGCATCTGAATGGGATTCGCCAGGGCTCCGGATGGATCGACATAGCCGATGGGTGTGGTATCCGTTTCAAAACCGGCAATGATCAATGCCACGCCCACCATCACCAGCACGGCAATGGGCAGGCTGAGCAAGCTCAAGAGAAATCGCTTACGAAATACATGCCGGATGTACTCATTCCGGATGATTTGCCAAAGTTTAGACATAGCCGTTTCCTTTTTGTTCTTTAACGACTTTGATAAAGATCTCATTCAGTGGCGGGACGGCAATCTCAAATTCGTTCAACTCAACGCCCTGATTGATGAGGTCTTTGAGAACCTTGTTTGGCTCCGCCGATTCCGAAAGGACCAGCCGATATCGGCCGTTCAGTTTCTTGATCTCCCTGACGCCCTCGATGGAGGTGGGCAGGGACGTGATCGGTGTGACGAGGATATCGTGCGAGGAGAAATGGCTTTGGATCTCGGGTAAGGTGCCATAGAGCAGGCGTTCGCCGGAGTCGATCAAGAGGATCCGATCGCAGAGTTCTTCCACCTGATTCATCTGGTGGGTGGACATAATGATCGCTTTGCCTTCATCCCGTTTCTGTTGCAGCATATCCTTGACCGTTTCAGTATTGACCGGGTCAAGGGCAGTGAAGGGTTCATCAATGATCACCAGCTCGGGATCGTGCACCAGGGTGGAGATCAGCTGGGCTTTTTGCTGCATACCCTTGCTTAGTTCCTTGACCTTCTTCTGGCGGGATTCATAAAGATCAAAATGTTTGAGATATTCTTCGATCTTGGGGGTCGCGTCGGATTCTTCCATCCCTTTGAGCGTGGCCAGGAAGACCAGGCAGCGTTCCAGGGGGATATCCTGATAAAGGCCCCGCTCTTCCGGCAGATAGCCGACTTTGTTTTTCTTGTCCTCATTCATCGGGCCGCCCAGAACATCAATCCGACCTGAATCCGGCTTGAAGATATCGAGGATCATGCGGATGGTGGTTGTTTTGCCCGCGCCGTTAGGTCCCAGAAGCCCGAAGATCTCACCGGGTTGGACATCAAAGCTCAGGTCCCGCACGGCCTGAGTATCTCCAAATTTCTTGGAAATGTTGTTGACGGATATGATTGACATGTTTTTCCTCTCTTTATTTAAATGATAAATCCTGCAAACTTAATTATATTCAGGGGTATTTTCTTTGAACTGATATTTTCTTAGGTTTTCTCTCCGGTTTAATTTGCGGCATGAAATTTCACCGCCAACCACTCGACGTCATTGTCCGGTTGGCGGTCAATTGGGAGTGTTTTTTAGGGTGGGTTATTTTTTACGGGATATGAGCCACCAGAAGGTGACTTGAAATGCCAACGCCAGCAGGATCAGGGGCCAGGCCCAATACAGATCGACGGCCAGCGGCTCAGGGCAGGGTTCCTCAGTCGGCTCGAAGATGACCACAGGCCATTCCCGGATTTGGGCTTGAATCTCGGGGTCGTCCAGATGGCCCACGACTTCCGGAATGACTAATGTCGGTACCGGGCTTTCTCTGAGGTAATCCAGTGCGCCCTGCCATTCCTCGGCCGTTTTGGGGACGCGGGCGAACATGGCCTGGGTACCCTGACCGGTCTGCAGGGTGACATAGGGGTGGGCTTTGAGGTTTTGATACCAATCCGGATCGCGTTCAAAACCGCTGATGGCGTAAATGAAGTCGCCTTTGCGGAAATATTCGATCGGCGTCCGGCGGACTTTGCCTGATTTTCGGCCGAAAGTGGAGATGATCATGATGTACTTGCCAAAGAGTTTCCCCAGGCCAAGACGATAGAGCAGGATGGGGGTGCGGTAAAGTTTACGGATGATCGGATTGTCCGGATAGGGAATCGGATGAGGTGGTTCAACCTTGGTTTCGACAATCATCAAGCACTCCTTGACCTTGCGCTTCACTGTAATTTAATATATTTCCTTAAATTCCATTATACTACAAGTCAACTAGCCTTTTATAACGTTAATCAGACCTTTACCTGAGTGAGTCAACCGGCCGATCCGGGCGGCTTGAATATTCTTTGCGGCCAGAGCAGCCAACAGGGCATCCGCTTCACTGGCCGGCAGGCTGATCAGCAGGCCGCCGGAAGTCTGGGCGTCGGCCAGTAAAAGCTGGTCGATCCGGGAGAGGGTGGGGTCGAAGGTCACATGCGGGGAGACATAGGCCAGGTTGTTGAGCGTGCCGCCGGGGATGACTTCCATCTCGGCCATCCGGCGGGCTTCCGGCAGGATCGGAACAGCGTTCAGTTCAATTTCAGCGTCCACACCCGCGCCGCTGGTCATTTCATGGAGGTGGCCCAATAGGCCAAAACCGGTGACATCCGTGCAGGCGTTGACCGGGAAAGCGGCCATGGATTCCGCGGCGGTCTTGTTCAGAGCGGCCATGATCTCAACCAGTTTGGTCTGAATGGCCCGGTCCACCAGTCCTTGCTTCAGGGCGGTGGTCAGGATACCAAGACCCAGCGGTTTGGTGAGGATCAGGGCGTCGCCGGGCTTCCCGGTGCTGTTGCGGATCACCTTGTCTGGCGCAACCAAGCCGGTCACAGCCATGCCGTATTTCGGCTCGTTATCATCCACTGTGTGCCCGCCCAGAATGGAGATCCCGGCTTCGGCGGCTTTGTCCTGCGCGCCGCGCAGGATCTCTTCCAGAACCTTGAGCGGGAGGCGGCTGGAGGGAAAACCGACGATGTTCAAAGCGAAGATTGGCGTTGCGCCCATCGCGTAGATATCCGAAAGGGAGTTCGCTGCCGAGATAGCCCCAAACGAGTAAGGGTCGTCAATGATCGGCGTGAAGAAGTCCACCGTCTGCACTACGGCCAGGTCCTCGCGAACCTTATAAACAGCGGCGTCATCATTGGTGGCGGCATCGACCAGGGCGTTGGGATCAAAGCTGGGTGGCAGATTTGCCAGGACCTTCTCAAGCGCCTGAGGTCGCAGCTTGCAGGCGCATCCCAGACCGGCGGTGAAATGGGTGAGTTTGATATCCGTCAGGTCATCGGAGGTGCTCGCCGGGATGGCTGAACTTTCGGGCAGGAGGGGTTTGAGGGATTTCACCATGATCTCAACGGCCCGGTCGATTTCCTCGGCTGTTGTGTGCCGGCCCACCGAAAAACGCACCGTACCCATGGCATAATCGATCGGCACCTTCATGGCGACCAGGGTGTCGGAAAGGTCAATCTCGTCACTGTGACAGGCCGCGCCGGCCGAGGCAGCCACCCGGTCGCTCACTTCGGCGAGCAGGGTGTTGGCTTCGATCAGGTGGAAGGCCAGGCTGAGGGTATTGGGGAGGCGCAGTTCCGGGTGTCCGTTGAGCAGAAAACTGCCCTCCGGCAGGGCTTCTTTCAGGCCGTTATGCAGCCTGTCGCGCATCGCCGAAAAATGGGCCATGTTGGCCTCGAGGTCACGGGAGGCGATTTCGGCCGCTTTACCCAGGCCGACGATCTCCAGCACGTTTTCCGTCCCCGGACGCCGGTCGGATTCGTGACTGGCGCCGTACATTAACTTGTCCATTTTTAGCCAGGTACGGGCATACAGCGCGCCGATCCCTTTGGGGGCGTAAAGTTTATGCCCTGCAATGGAGAGCAGATCCACACCCAGCGCCTGAACATCCACCGGGAGCTTGCCCATGGTCTGGGCGGCGTCGGTATGGAAGACAGCACCTGCCTGGTGCGTGATTTCCGCTAATTCGCGGATGGGTTGGATCGTGCCGACTTCGTTGTTGGCGTGCATGATGCTCACCAGGATCGTCCCGGGGATCAGAGCTTGTCGAAGGTCTTCCAGGCTGACCCGGCCAAATTGGTCAACGGGCAGGGTGGTGACCGTGAAGCCCTGGGTTTGCAGGTAATGGCAGACTTCGGTCACCGCGGGATGTTCAATGGCGGTGGTGATGATATGATGGCCCTTATCCCGGTTAGCCAAAGCATAGCCGCGAATGGCGTAATTGTTGCTTTCCGTCCCGCCGCTGGTGAAGATCACCTCGGTGGGCTGGCAGTTGATCGCAGCCGCCACCTGGCGGCGTGCCTTTTCGACAGCCAGCTTGGTCTCAACCCCGAAGGGATGCGTGCTGGAAGGGTTGCCAAAAAATTCGTACAGATATGGCGACATCTCATCGGCAACTTCTTTCAGGATGGGTGTCGTGGCGTTATAGTCCAGATATATGGGGTGGGAAGCATTCATGTGGCACTCCTCCGAGAGTCTAATTGGCCTGGAATTATTATACTCATCCTCGAAATGATCCCTCTTTGTTTTAAGGGGAGATTATAGTAGAGCTGAACCGGCTGTTTCTCAAAGTTCAATTCCTGGCCGGCGCGCCAGAGGGTGGGGCTGTACGATTGTTTATTTTCCAGAGTTTATCGTTTATAATTGATTATTAAAATGTGGCCCGTTCGCGGGCGGATAAGGAGTGATGCGCTTGGCGGACGTGGACTATATTATCGAAATGCTCAATATCACCAAGGAATTCCCGGGTGTAAAGGCCAACGATAACATCACCCTTCAACTTAAAAAAGGAGAGATTCACGCTTTACTCGGCGAGAACGGCGCCGGTAAAAGCACATTGATGAGTGTGCTCTTCGGCCTCTATCAGGCGGATGAGGGGATCATCAAGAAAAACGGCGAAGTCGTGAAAATCTCGAACCCGAACGATGCCAACGATCTGCATATCGGCATGGTTCACCAGCATTTCATGCTGGTCGAATGTTTCTCAGTTTTAGACAATATTATCCTCGGCGTCGAACCGACAAAACTTGGGTTGCTCCAGGAAAATGAGGGGCGGCAAAAAGTTGTGGAGCTATCCGAAAAATACGGGCTCCATGTCGAGCCGGACGCGCTCATCGAGGATATTTCCGTTGGTATGCAGCAGCGTGTTGAAATCCTCAAGATGTTGTATCGTGATAATGAAATCCTGATCTTTGACGAACCCACTGCGGTGCTGACCCCGCAGGAGATCAAGGAACTCATGGAGATCATGCGTAACTTCACCCGTGAAGGTAAGAGCATCCTCTTCATCACCCATAAATTACAGGAAATCATGGACGTCTCCGACCGAGTCACCGTGCTCCGGCGCGGCAAATGTATTGGCACGGTCAATACGGCGGATACAACGGTTGAAGAACTTTCCTCAATGATGGTTGGCCGTCCGGTCAGCTTCATGGTGGAAAAGGCGGCTATCGAACCGGGTGAGATTATTCTCGAAGTCGAGAACCTCACCGTACCCTCCCGAATCCATAAGAACAACGCTGTCAAAAATGTCTCATTCGATGTACGCCGCGGTGAGATCGTCTGCCTTGCCGGGATTGAAGGCAACGGCCAGGACGAGCTCATCTATGCCCTGACCGGCCTTGAAAAGCAGTCGGATGGAACCATCACCCTTTGTGGGGAGGATATTTCAAAAGCCTCCATCCGGGAACGCTCGATTGAAGGGATGAGCCACATCCCCGCAGACCGGCATAAATACGGCCTTGTTCTGGACTATACCTTGGAACAGAACATGGTCCTTGAGCGTTACTGGGAACCTGAATTCCAGAAAAATGGTTTCATCAAATTCGATGCCGTCCGGGATTATTCGGACAGGCTGATTGAACAATATGATGTACGTTCAGGCCAGGGCAGTTCCACCGTCGTCCGCTCTATGTCCGGCGGCAATCAGCAAAAAGCCATCGTGGCCCGTGAAATTGATAAGGACCCTGAACTTTTAGTCGCCGTGCAACCCACCCGCGGTCTTGACGTGGGAGCTATCGAATATATCCATAAACAGCTCGTGGCTCAACGTGACGCTGGTAAGGCTGTTTTACTTGTATCCCTGGAGCTGGATGAGGTTATGAACGTCTCCGATCGTATCCTTGTGATGTATGAGGGCGAGATTGTCGGTGAATTCAATCCCAATATGACTACCGTTGATGAACTCGGTCTTTATATGGCCGGCGCTAAACGCAACAACGGTAAGAAGGGAGCTAATTAACAGTGAAAAAGAAGAACGGCTCCCCATTGTTGGGAGGAGGTAGGCTGGCGTCCATTGGCGCTTCCTTCATATCCATCATCATTGGTTTGCTTTTTGGCTTCTTGTTTCTGGTTGTATTGAGCCTGATCAATAACGGCAGCGAAGGCTTTAGCGCTGTCATCTCCACTGCGTGGAAATATGGCTTCAAACAGATTTTGATGGGTGGTTTTTACCTTCCGCCGATCAGCTTGGGACAGGAAATAGCCGCCGCTGCGCCACTCATTTTAACCGGTTTATCCGTCGGTTTCGCTTTCAAAACCGGCCTTTTCAATATCGGTGCGGCAGGACAGTACACTCTGGGCGCTTTTGGGGCCCTTTTCTGCGCTATCGTTCTCGGTCTGCCCTGGTGGGCCTGTCTGATCGGCGCAACCCTCTTTGGCGCTCTTTGGGGTGCAATTCCTGGCATCTTCAAGGCCTATCTCAACATTCACGAGGTCATAACCTCGATCATGTTCAACTGGATTGGCCTCTATGCCGTCAACACCATTATGTACGGCGGCGGTTCCGGGGTCATGTATGACTCCTCCAAGACCAAAGTTTGGGACCTTCGCTCGTTGTTCCCTGCCTCCGTCATTCCTAATCTGGGGTTGGCGACTTACTTCAAGAACAGGTCGACGACCATCGCAATTTTCCTTGCCATCGTCATCGCCATCATCATCTATATCATCATAGACAAGACAACTTTTGGCTATGAACTCAAAGCCTGCGGTTACAACAAGAGCGCGGCCAAGTATGCCGGGATCAGCGAGAAGAAGAACATCGTCCTCTCAATGGTCATTGCGGGTGCGCTTGCGGGTTTCGGTGCGGGGCTATATTACCTCTCGGGCATTGCCGAGTGGAAACCATTGGATTCCACTGCTCTGCCGGCGATTGGTTTCAATGGGATTGCTGTAGCTCTACTGGCGTCATCCAATCCTATCGGAACCATTTTCTCCGCGCTTTTCATATCGCATATCACCACAGGCGGAAGCCTGATGAATTCGCAGTATTTCCCACCCGAGATAGCGGATATCATCTCAGGTATCATCATCTATCTCTGTGCGTTCTCACTTCTTTTCAAACAGATGCTCATGAAGCGCAGTACCCAAAGGCTCTCAGCCAAAGGGGCAGACGGCTCTTTGAAGGAACCACCTCCAATAGACGGCTTGGCCTCGGAGATGGACAACTCTGGGCCGGGAGAAGCCGGTGGAAAGGAGGGTGAACACTAATGCTGCTTGCAAAGTATACGCTGCTATATGCAATGGTCCTTATGCTGGTCGCCCTCGGCGGGGCTTTTACGGAACACAGTGGTGTGATCAACATCGCGCTTGAAGGTACCATGACGATCGGGGGCCTGGTTGGCGTCCTCACCCTGGTCCTTCTGCCCGCAGGAACCCCGCCCTTTACCGTTGTCCTTGTATCGGTTTTGGCTGCGGGGTTGGCCGGCATCATTTACACTTCCCTGCTGGCTTTCGCCTCGGTAAATCTCAAGGCGGACCAAACGATAGGCGGCACGGCGCTGAACCTTCTCGCCACCGCCCTGGCCGTGGTCGTCGTCAGAAGGTTCAACAGTGGGACACAGTCCGCAAAGGTCACCTATAACAACGAACCGTTTTTGTTCAATATTGGCGGCCTGACGGTCAGCATATTCTTCTTTATCGGAATCGCCCTGCTGATCATCGCAATCATCGTTATGTATAAGACTCGCTTCGGTCTGCGCCTGCGGGCCTGCGGTGAGCATCCGCAAGCGGCCGATTCGGTCGGCATCAATGTCTACAAAATGCGCTGGTGGGGCGTGCTCATCTCCGGTTTTCTCGGTGGGATTGGCGGTTTCGCCTACATTGTTCCCGCCGTTCAAACCTGGAACTTTGAAGTGGGCGTGGCTGGGATGGGCTTTCTGGCCCTCGCCGTCATGATTTTCGGCCAATGGAAGCCGGGCAGAATATTCTTCGCCGCCATGTTCTTTGCGATCTTCAAATCGCTGGCGAATATTGCGGATTCCACCTTCCTCGCCGCGCTGCAATGGCCGAAGGAAATTTATAACATGATGCCATTTATCGCATCAATGATCATTCTCGCTTTTACGTCCAAAAAATCCCGCGCTCCCAAGGCGGAGGGCATTCCTTACGATAAGAGCGGAAGATAGACTGAATAATAAAAAAGACGGAAGCTGTTAAGGCTTCCGTCTTTTTTGATTCCAATAATCACTGACAAAAGGTCCCAATCTCCAATCGACAATTAAATTACTCTTCAAGGTAAGATGAGCTGGCGGCTTTCAGGATGCCCCCTTCTCCTGGCGAATTAGCGTATTGCCTTCCCCTCGTGTTAATTTCGTGCCTTGCAACCTGGATTTAAAATAAAACATCCGGCTGGTTACCAGCCGGATGTTTGTTTTGGTAATTGTTAAGACTACTCGATCACGTTCACGGTAGTGAACTCGGAAACCTCAGGAAGAACTGTGGTGTCGGAGCTATTGTTGATAACAATGGTGCCATCCATGATGGCAGCTTTGACAGCTTCATATTCTTCAACGGTGAAGGTGCTGAAGTTCCAAGAATCCGCAGCGGTGGGCAGACCAACATAGTCGCCTTCGGCCAGGGAGAAGGACAGGAACTGACCACTGTAGTTAGCCCAGTTGCCAGCCTGCAGTTCGGCAAGAGCGGTCTCAGTCACGTTCTGGAGGCCCTTCATGGCGGAGGTGACGAATGGGTTGTAAGCGTAGGTACCATCATTGACACCGTTAACGCCGAGGTAGTTCTGGTCTACGTCAACGCCAATAACCTTGGCATCGTAGTTGAGGGCAGCTTCGATAGCGGAGGTGTAGATACCGCCACCGCAAGCGAACACGATCTCAGTACCAGCGGAATACCAGCCGTCCATCTTGGCTGTGATGTTGGCATCGCCAAAGAACTGACCACCATAGGTGTAGTTGATCTCGATATCGACACCCATTTCGGCAGCAGCGGCATCAGCGCCCTGAATGAAGCCATAGCCATAGCGCACAACAGCGGGAACAGCCATACCACCCAGGAAACCGAGTTTGGTGTAGCCGTCTTTCACAGCGGCGTATCCGGCCAGATAACCGGCCTGTTCCTCGGCGAAGGCGAGACATGTCGTGTTCGCAGCGGGCTGATAGTAGGTCACATAATCGTAGGTGAGGTCGCCGCCGGCAACGTCGATGGCAATGAAGTAGACATCGGGATACAGATCCATAACCTCGAGCAGGGTGGTGCCGAAGAGGTAACCGGGCATGACGATGACGTTAGCGCCTTCGGTGATGGCCTGGGTGATGGAGATGACACGGGCATCAGTGCTGTCTTCGGTGGGCTGATAGTAGGTATATTCGATACCGTTCTCGGTGCACCAAGCTTCAACACCCTGCCAGGTGGCCTGGTTGAAGGATTCGTCATCAATTGTGCCGACATCGGTCACAAGTGCAACTTTCTTGATGATGGGTTCAGCAGCGACTTCGGTCTCTTCCACTACCGTCGCGTCTTCAGTGGCTTCGACAACGGCTTCTGTTTCTTCAACTGGAGCCATAGTCTCTTCAACGGCGGGGGTGCAGGCGGCAAAGAACATGCTGCCCACAACCAAAATTGTCAAAACAACAAAAAGTTTTTTCGACATGTAAAATACTCCTCCTATAGAGTGGGTGATTGTAAATGGCTCCTTTTGAGCCATTGTAAATTAAGTATAACGGCGTTTGAATTGTTAGACAAGTACATAATTGGTACTTTAACAATTACTCCTGAACCGTTTCAGACGTTTTGGCTTCTCCCTTATGGACGCCCAGCATCATCAGGAATGCCAGGACCAGGAAGAAGGGGGCGATCACCATCATCAGGTGGTAGTCGTTATTGGCTAATTGGATCGTCCAGCCAAAAACCACAGGCCCAATGGTGGCCGCGACCTGGGAAAAGAAATAGTAAAGCCCGGTGTAGGTGCCAATATGTTCGTCATCCGTCATATCCACGACCATCGGCAGCGAGTTGACGTTGATCATCGCCCAGCCAATGCCGGCAAACATGAGCAGAATGGAGAGGACATAGAAGCCGGAACCCATCAGGGAGGCAAACTTGATGGTCAGCACCGAGGTGGGGAAGATGTACATCAGGATGACACAAGCAATCATCACGACAATGCCCATCATGATCACACTCTTGCGTTTAAGCTTGCTGGCCAGGATCCCCGCAGGCACGGCCATAATCATGAAGACCAGGCCGATGTAAGAAATCTGGAAGGCGGAGTCGCCGCTCTCCAGGCCCAGGTGGTTGACGCCGTAGAGGGTGAAGAAGGTCTCAAGGGCGTTATAGGCGATGAACCAGAAAAGGATGGCCAACAGGATGAACATTGGGCTTTTATCTTTCTGGGTGAAGACATTTGCCAGGTTCTTGGTGACCTTGCTGTCCATCTCGGAGCCTTTGCCCTTCGCCGCCAGGTGGAGCTTTGAGGCGATGTATTCTTTTGGCTCACGGATGAAGATCAGGACTAATACAGCCGCCAGAACGACCAGAGCGCCGCCGAGATAGAAGGGATAACCGGGATTGATGCGATAGAGCGTGCCGCCAACCAGGGTGGCCAGAACGGTGCCCAGACCGCCCATCAGGTTGATCACGCCATTCGCCTGTGAACGGCTGCCCGATGGGGTGATGTCGGGCATTAATGCCACGACGGGGGTGCGCCAAAAGGCCATTGCCAGCAGGAGGGTGATACAGCTAAAGATGAACAGCGGCAGGGTGTGGGCTGCGGGGATGATGCCGAACATTGCCGCAGCAACTGGCGCCCCGAGGACGATGAACGGCAGGCGCCGCCCAATCGGTGAGCGCAGCCGGTCGGAAAAAACGCCCAGGGGAGGTTGGATCAGGAGGGCGGCAATATTATCCAGAACCATGATAAAGGAAATAAAGCCAGCGCCAAGCCCAAAACGCTGATCCAGAATGAGGGGCACGAAAGCGTTATAAACGGACCAAATGACGCTGACGCCGAAAAAACCGAAGCCCAATAAAAATGTCTTGAGGTAGTTCGTTCGTTTCGATTCCATAAAGTCTCCAATCAATGATGAGGGTTGAGGTCAGTTGGGCGATAGCCCAGCTCTTTTAAGAAGGCCAGATCCTTGTCGCTGAGGTCCGCTTTTGCGATCAAGTCCGGGCGATGTTGCAGAGTGCGGCGCAGCGATTCCTGCCGCCGCCAGCGTTCCACTTCGGCGTGATTGCCGGAAAGCAGGACTTCCGGCACACCCCAGCCGCGAAACTCAGGAGGGCGGGTGTAGTGGGGATATTCCAGTAAGCCGGTGGCGTGAGAATCATCTGTGGCGGCTTCCGGGTCACCGAGAACGCCAGGGAGCAGTCGGGTGATGGCGTCAATCAGCACCAGGGCGGGTAATTCACCGCCGGTGAGGACATAATCACCAATGGAGATCGAGTCCGTGACGAGATGTTCTCGGATGCGCTCATCCAGGCTTTCATACCGGCCGCAGAGCAGCGCCAGGTGTTCCTGCTCCGCCAGTTCAAAGGCGATCTTTTGGGTGAAGGGACGCCCTTGGGGGGACATGAGGATCAGGGGACATTCGGGGGGCGAACCCAAAACGGATTCAACAGCCGAGAAAATCGGTTCCGGCTTCATCACCATCCCACCGCCACCACCGTAAGGCGTGTCATCCGTGGTGTGGTGTTTATCGGTAGCCCAATCGCGGATATTGTGCGTCCGGACTTCCAACATGCCGGCTTCCTGGGCGCGCTTGAGGATGCTGGTATTGAGATAAGGGGGGAATACTTCGGGAAAGAGCGAAAATATATCAAAACGCATGTCAAGATTCTAGCTTGAAGCCAGATTCCTGACAAGCGTTTTTTAGGGGAAAATACCTCGGGTTAGGCCTTAGTTGCCGAACGTTTCCTGATAATCCAGCATGGCCGCCTCAACAATTTTTTGGGCTTTCTTATGCCCGTCCACGTTGAGGATCTTGATCAATTGTTCCTGACCGGGCAGCATTTTGTAGGTGTGGAAATAGTGGGTCAGCCTTTCCACGATTATTTTGGGTAAATCTGCGATATCGCGAATCTGACCGTAAATATTATCGTTGCTGAGTACGGCGATGATCTTATCATCCGCTTCGTCATGATCGAGGAGCTGGATCACGCCCACAACCACTGCCTTGAGGAAGATTTCACCCCGATTGATCGGCCGCTCACTGATCACGCAGATATCCAGCGGATCGCCATCGCCTCGGAGAGCGCCTTCCGAAAGGTCGCGGACATGGTCGCTGCAATAGGTGCGGGGAATGAAGCCATACAGCGCCGGCGGCAGGGAAGAAGTGCGCTGGGGGCGGTCCACAAACATATAGCCGGTCACCTTATCGACTTCATATTTAATCGAGTCGAAGGGGGTGATTTCGATGAAGGCGTAGACGGTTTCCGGCGGTTCGGGGCCGGTCTCCAGCCCGTGCCAGGGATGGGGTCGCCAACGGTAGAATGGTTTCGGAAAATTACTTGACTTCTCCATTTAATTTCCTTTATTGGGTTCTTCGGCGCGATGGACAGCTAATGATCGTAATGCGAGCTTATGAGGATGGCTCAGATGGATTATTGTAAGATATCCAAATTGAGGAGGTTAAGACCCAACATCGGTAAGCCAAAGACGATCAGGCAGGTGCAGAGGCAGAGCGCCGCGACGATCACGATCAGGATGATCCACCATTTGGATTTTCCCTGTTTGACCGGCTTTTCAAATTCTGAGAAAGTTGGTTCGGAACTCGCCTCGGACCCCCAGCGGCTGGGTGAATCCGCTGTGGATAAATCCGGCTGGACGGCTCCCCAGCGATTGGTTTGATCGGGCGTTGATTCCGGGATTGGCGCGGGTTCTTCGGGTTTGCTCCATTCTTCGGCTGAAGCGCCCATGAATTCGTCATAGTTCTTATCGTCAGGAATGTGTCCCATTTTATTTCTCCTATATTCTTGTCGGTTGGCTTATTCTATTGTACACAATGACGGCTGCCTGGGGGTGAATTTGCCCTTAAATTCTATTGAAAAGGAATCGGGTCAAAATTGAACACGGAAAGGTTGAAGCAAAGCACGCGCATCAAAAGGCAGGAGGCAATAATGATCAGTATGATCGCCATCCAGCAGGAAACGGCGTTTCTGGGCGCAGGCTGCTCTTCCAGCCCCTCTTCGCTATCTATGATTTGTGGTTCAGGAAAGTCGTCTTCAGGCATATAAAATCAGGCACCGTTATTACGTATGGGCGGGTGAATAAGTGCGTTAGATTGATTTTAATACCAGATGGGGAGAATGGTGTTGAAATTGTCTGAATCGAAGATCCAGAGTGATTCGGGCTGATAATAATCAGCGGAATTGTCGCCGGGATTGGCGTCGCTGTAAATCACGATGGTGCCGATATAAAATGTTCCGCCGCATTGTTCTGCGCCATGGATTTCTTCGGGGAGGAGCAGGTCTTGGTCCGGTGTGATCCGGACGCCCTGGTTGGCATCAAATGTCCCTTCATAGAATACCGTGCCGAGGTATATATCCGCAGTGGTGATGAGGTTATCAGGGGAAAGGTAGATATCCACCGGGTAAGTTGCTTCGGGGAGGGCTGAATTGGAATAATTCCAGAGGATGAAATCCATACCGGTCAGAGCCTGACCGGGGAAGTTCCATTCCGGTGTTGCCTGGACGGAGAAGGTGGTCAGGTTACCGCCATCCTCCTTCGGTTGTCCGTCCTGAATAAAAGTGCGGATCGCGTCAAATTTGGTATAGGTGATGCGGGTTACCGTGACACTGGGGCTGCCATTTGTGGAAGAAATGACGCCGTAAGCAATTCCGTTCTCGCCGTTCAATGTGGCCCCTTCCCAGCCGGCATCCATTTTCCCATTCAAATTTATGAGGTCCTCGGAGTATCCGTCAATGGCGGCCTGGCCGGACCAAAATACCATGTCTTCGCCATAGTTTGGCGCTGCAATGGGATAACCCGCGCTGGCAAAGTTGCTGTTGGTGAAAAAAGCGTCATCGGCGTAGAACCCCACACCCAGCCAGCCAACTTGCACCCCCAGGGGGTAGCGCAATTTGATCACAGCCAGGTCATATTCCGCCATCCGATTATCCGTCCAATCCGTCCAGGTCAGGATGGTCTCATAGCCGCTTCTGCCTGCCGGCGCTTCGCCATCCTGATAGGCGGGTAGGGCTTCAATATCTTCGACCCAGCAGGATGAATCGCCTGAGGCGCAATATTCGGGTGTGAAAGTGAAAATGCAGTGTGCGGAAGTGAGCACGTATTTGGCGTCCACCAGCGTGCCGGAACAGGTGGAGGTTGCCCCCGAGGGCCAATGGGCCAGGAGCTTCACCGTGGCGGCATAGGGCCAGATGGATGGATTATCCATAGGAGATGGGTTGGTTGAGGAAATGAATGACGTGAAGGGCTTGTAATAATCGGTTGAACCGGAATTGCAATCCTCCCCTGAACAGGGGGCCGGCAGGGGCTGCGTCACCGGGTTCGGATCAGCGAAGGATTTATAGATCAACGCGCCATCGGACTCCAGGTCGGATGAGGCGGTAATTT
>CAYUSC010000019.1:0-29302 GCA_964447265.1 uncultured Candidatus Brevefilum sp. | reverse complement strand
ACTGATTCGAAGTCAGGTACTCTATCCATTGAGCTACGGGGGCAAGCGGGGTAATTATACCGTAAAAAAAGTAATTTTTCCTAAAATGATACCAAATGAATTCAACAATGGTAACGAGGATTAATCCAGCAGAGTTGATCTTCTTCTTGATATATGCCTTACGTCTTTCGGATGGTACTGTTTGACAATGACAACCGAATGGCGTGATTCTTTCTGAATTGCCCTATTTGGGGATCAATTTGATTTACGAATGTTAGGCAGTTCTTCTCTTTTTTTAATCGAAGATTAAAACCAGTTTCAATATTTTACAAGTAATCTTAAATATAAGATTAGAAATGTTAGCATTGTTGACTCTTGGAATTAATCTCTATATAATGTTCTCACAAGGGGCACATAACAGATTGCATTGATAGAGCTTCGTAACCTGGCTTCGAGGAAACTCAAGCATTTTATTCATTGAAATATCTAATTTAATAGGCAGAATGATATTGGTAGGCAACAGCACGTCGTTGTTGTATTTTGCCGTTAATCAATTTACTTGCATCTAATTTGGAATTGAAATCAGGTCAATTCTGAACTCAGGATGCGAGGATGGTATAGTTGTGCGCCTTTTTATTGAATTAGCGGGAAAAATCGTAATCTGAGCGGGCGATGCTTTGGGAGAGGTTAGCCACAATAATCGGTTGGGTCGGAGGAAATCATGAAAGAGATAAATCACTATTTGTATTTAATTTTTAATACAATTGGGAGCGGTCTCAAAAAAATCAGGAGACCCTTATGGGTAATCGTAATCATTCTGACAATTTTCCTGGCGGGGAGTGCTTTGGCTTCGAATTCTTTTCTGGAGGCTATAGCCTCTCCTTTACGTGCGAGTGAGGCGGCCTATCTGGGAGGCCTGGGAAGTGTTGCCACCAAATCGTCCGACACTGAATTGATCATTTCCACCTCGCAGGCCGTCACAACAGGGAATGACATCATGGTCGCCCTGTCTACAGACCCAAATTCCAGTTTGGTGGTTGGCGTCACCGATGATGCAGGCAACACTTATGTCCAGATCGGCAGTACCGTGATTAATTCGGGACAGATCCGGACATATTTATTTGTTGCTTATGATGTCAATTCAATGGCAGCGGGAAGTGACATCATCATATCAGCCACCCCGGCCGTAACCTCCCATGCTGCTGTTGCCGGCTTATTTTCCGGGTTGGCGGATGTGAGTACGCTGGATCAAATCGCATCCGGGACAGGTACCAGCACGTCGCCAAGTTCTGGGGCTGCATCTTCAACCACTCAGGCTGATGAATTACTGATTGGTGTAATCGGCACGGAAGGCCCCGTTGGTGATTCAGCCGGCACCTGGGGCAATTCTTTCATTGCCGGACCCCGAGCAGGCACAACGGGGGATGCGGATGATACGAATATCACGATCTCATTGGGCTATCGCATCGTCTCTGCTACAGGCACTTACACAGCCTCGAAAACAGGAATAACCGAGCGGGATTGGGGCGCGTTAATTGCGACCTTCAAGGCTGATACCAGCGGAACTCATCCCGCCATATTCACTACCGGGACGCCTTTGGAAGAGTTCTACAGCCTGCCGGGGAACACCTCCGATGAGCAAATTTATTCGGTATCCGGATCTGATTTGACCGGTGACCTTACGATCTCAGCTCCGGATGACTTTGAAATCTCTTTGACCAGCGGCAGCGGTTTTACAAGTGAATTGGTCTTATCACCAACCTCCGGTAGTGTTGCCGCTACTCCGATCTATGTGCGCTTTAGTAAAGCAGTTGAAGGTCAATCCTCAGGATATCTTGTCCACGAGAGCAGAGGGGCAACAACTCGCAGCATCCCGGTCAGCGGAGGGTCCGCACCAATAAATCCGGTGGAATTTAATATTCTGCTGGGGAGGCCAACCGATCATTCCGTAACAGCCAATGTCATTCCTGATTACGATGTGGAATTCTATGCTGAATTTGGGGATGAATCGGGGGTCTATCCACTGCAGACAGCGACTTTCACCGGCAGCGCAGACGAAGTCACCGAATTTGTGATGGATGGGCTGGATCCCAATACCCGGTATTACTATCACTTTGTCTACCGGCGGGTTGGCGTTACGGATTGGAACCAGGGGCAGGAATATGACTTTATCACGCAACGGGCCGATGGTAGTTCTTATGTGTTTACGATTGTCTCCGATTCCCATCTGGGTCAATATGGCGGACAAAGCACCGATGAATTAGCGCTATATGCGTTGACGCTGGAAAATGTCGCTGGAGATGATCCCGATTTTCACATCGATTTGGGGGATACCTACGCTATGGATCCATCGCCTCTGGGTACCGGGATGACATTGGAAGAGGCAATGTCTGCCTACTATGTGGAACGACCTTTTCTTGGGGAAATAACCCATTCCATACCATTTTTCCAGATCCTGGGCAACCACGAGAATGAGGAGGGGTGGAACTTTGATGATGTATTCACCGCTCCGGATCAATCCCTGGCAATTGTGGGCATGACCGCCAGAAAATACTACATCCCCATCCCTGTTCCGAATGATTTCTACACCGGAAACTCGGATCCCCTGACTGAGGCCATTGGCGGGGATACCTTCCATGAAGATTATTACGCCTGGGAATGGGGCGATGTCCTCTTTGTCGTGCTGGATCCCTTTCATTACTCCCTGACCTGGCCCAATGATGAAGGTACTGCATATGGCGGCGAGGGACAGGATGGCGAGGAATCCGGCGATCGCTGGGATTGGTCTTTGGGCATAGAGCAATATCTGTGGTTCAAGAATGTCCTCGAGACCAGCACTGCAAAATATAAATTCGTATTTTCTCACCATGTCACAGGTGGAATTACTCAATATGGTCGTGGCGGGATCAGCGCAGCGCCTTATTTTGAGTGGGGTGGTTACAACCTCGATGGTACCTGGGGTTGGGATGAAAACCGGCCGGCTGCTGAAGGCTGGGATGTACCGGTTCATCAGTTGATGGTGGAAAACGGCGTGGATGTTTACTTCCACGGGCATGACCACATTTATGCCAGAGAAGAATTGGATGGCATTCTCTATATCGAAGTCGCAAAACCCGATGACGCCGGTTACGACTGGGAGCCTTATGGCTATGGCTATAACGAGGATCTATATCCGGATGCCGATGTTATTCTCCAAAACTCGGGGTATATGCGGGTGTCGGTAACGCCTGATAACGTGACCATCGAATATGTCCGGTCATATCTGCCAGGAGATGGGACGAATGGCATCGTTGCAGATACGGTTGTCATTGGTGAACCAACCCCGTCAATTCTGGGTGATGTGAATGGTGATGGTCTGGTGAACTCTTTGGATGCTTTGATCATCCTGAAAGGCGATGTGGGATTGGATATCTCATCCCATTGTCCTATGAATTGCGGTGACGCCAATGGAGATGGCCTGGTCAATTCCATCGATGCTCTTCTGGTCCTCAAATACGATGTAGGGCTCGCAATTTCATTCCTGTTAGGCGAAGAGGGGTGCCCGGCGGTCATTACCCAACCGCCCGGTTGTTTGCCATAACGAGAAATTTATTAAAAACACGCATTTCTTATTTTCATGATCACGGAGGAAGAATGGACGACGTTAGGAAACATTCAGGCACAATAAAACCGGAGCACCAAAGAAATAGATTATGGTTCATTTTGAGATGGTTCTTTGTTATTGGATTGATTTTAGGCACGCAAGGTCTGATTGACGTTTCAGATGTGTCAGCAGCATCAACGATCAATTTTACGGGTGCAGAATTAATTGGGACACCAACTGATTCGTCCGTAGTGATCAATATCATTCCACTCTCGAATATTGAATATTATTACGAATATGGCACCAGTTCGGGCGTGTATACACAGCAAACTGGTTACTTCACTGCAGGGGCGAGTGAAACCAGTGAGATTGAGATCACCGGGCTTATAGCAAATACCCAATACTTCTACCGAATGAAATACCATGCGCCCGGTGATGCGATGGATGACTGGGTAACCCGTGATGAACATTCCTTTTGGACCCAACGGGAAGCGGGTAGTAGTTTTGTATTTGCAATTACCTCGGATTCTCATAATTCGACTGGCGGAAACTCAAATTGGGGACGAGCCATCAATAATATCGTGGCTGATGACCCTGATTTCCTGATTGATTTAGGCGACACATTCATGGTTGATGCGGCTTCCTCTCAAACCACTGTTAATGCCGCTTATCTTGATTACCGGGCAACGAATTCATTTGGCGCTGTTGGCACCGATGCACCAGTTTATCTGTCCTCCGGGAACCATGAGGAAGAAGAAGGCTGGAACCTGGATGATACGCCGTTCAGTGCAGGGGTGGGCAGCATCCAGGCAAGAAAGATGTATTACCCAACACCGGTTGAAGGGGATTTCTATACCGGGAATACAGATCCGTTAGGCTACATTGATGAGATAACCTATGGCGATCAACTGCGAGAAGACTATTATGCCTGGGAATGGGGAGACGCGCTTTTTGTTGTGATCGATCCTTTCCAATATACAATGGTCCTTCCCTACACCCCATTAGCCGGCGAGGAAAGTGACGAAACCGTCATTGACACCGATCAATGGGGCTGGACTCTGGGGGAGCAGCAATATAACTGGTTGAAGAACGTCCTCCAGAGCAGTGATGCAAAATACAAATTTGTTTTCTCTCACCAAATGGTTGGGGGTATCCCGGATAATTCGGTCAGCGGTGGTGCTGGTTATGTCCGCGGCGGTGCTGAGGCTGCCGCCTATTTTGAGTGGGGCGGATTGAACGCAAATGGGACCCCAGGATTTTCGGATAATCGTTCAGAAGCGGAATTTGGTTCATCGACCATTCATCAGATGTTCATTGATTACGGCGTCAGTGCTTATTTCCACGGCCATGACCATCAATATGTCTATGAGCGGCGTGACAATATCGTCTATCAGGAAGTACCCTCCGCAGGTGGGATGACCGGTTTCGGTGGGATCTATGTTGAAGGTGTTTACGACGATTATGAGACCATCGATATCGTTGCCAGTCCGGGCTATTTGCGTTTGTCGGTTACTTCTGAGCAGACATTAGTTGAATATGTCAGTTCTGCCAGTGGGACGAATGGCACGGTTGTGGCCTCTTATACGATTGAGCCTAATGATTATGAACCCGTGGAAGATATCCTGGGAGATGCCAATCATGATGGATTGGTTAATTCCTTGGATGCACTCGTCGTCTTGAAAGGTGATGTTGGGATTGATATTTCATCCCATTGCCCGATCAACTGCGGTGATGTGAATAATGATGGATATGTCAATTCCTTAGATGCATTGATCATCTTGAAATACGACGTTGGTTTAACAATATCACAACCTGTGGGGATGGCGGGTTGTTATGAATCGGTTTCCCAACCCTCAGGTTGCAGTGTACCGTGAAAAATATTGGGATTGAATTGGGAAAAATAGGAATGGGAGCTATTAGATAGGAGAGAAAGATGGGTACTAAGAGATTTTTCAAATTTTTGAATTTACTTGTGATATTTCTGATGGTATTCAGCCCTGTGACAAACGGCGTCACTATCGTGACTGCCCAGGACAGGGCGGGAGGTGTGGTTGAACTGGACGGGAGCGTTTCGGTCCTTTCAGCAACCAGTGGACAAAACATTGATGTTACTCATACTACTGGTAGCGGCGCCAACCGTTTGATGTTGGTGGGAATATCATGGAACAGTGCTACCACTGCGACATCTATTTCATCAGTTTCATTCACACCTTCAGGCGAGTCTGCAATTGCACTTGAACAGGTCATTGTTCAAAAGCAGGCTTCAAATAACCGCTATTCAGCGATTTACAGCCTCCTTGATCCTCCAGAGGGTGTATCGGGGACGGTAAGGGTAAACCTTTCTGCCAGTATCAGTAATGGTATTGTGATTGGGGTTGCCAATTTCTCGAATGTTGATCAGGCTGACCCTTTGGGGACACCTGGAGGTGCATCATCGTCATCAAACAATACAACGGTAACTTTGACCTTAGGTTCATTAACTGGCGATGAATTAGTCTTCGATAATATCTTTATTGGAGGAAATCCACCGGCTGCGGTAACTGTTGGTGCTGGTCAGACAGAACTGACGGGATGGAATGTTTATAGCTCAAATACTAGAGGCGCAGCCAGCACTGAGCAAGCAACATCCAGTTCCGTAACGATGAGTTGGACGGCTGCTGCTGACAGCATGTGGGTGACCACAGCCGTGCCAATCAATCCCGCTTCGGCCATTTCCTCTGTGGAAGCTTCGGCGATTCCTTCAGATGAGGCTCCAACGGAAGGTGATACAGTCACGGTCACGATCAATATTGATATGACCAACATGCTATCACCTGATGATCATCTTGGCGCTTTCACCGGTTCTCTTTCCTGGGACCCTGGTGTTTTGGGTTATGCGAGCGATTCGGATTTATTGGCAGGTTATACCGGCGCGATCAACCTCTTCAGCGACCATATCAACTTTAATGGCGTGAAAATCAGTGGAGAGACGGGCAGTATCGATGTGTTAACCATCACATTTGATGTGATCGGGGCTGGTGATGCTTTATTGGATCTCAGCTTCTCAGTGCTGACTGCCGATACCGAAGCCGATATTTCAGGTTTCCTGACCATCAACCAGGGCTCTGTGATTGCTGAGGAACTGGTAGCGACAGTTGTTGTTGATGGTCCGGTTTCAAGCGTAACTGGGGACGATGTGAGTTCAATCAGCTTCGCACATACCTCCGGCACAGGCGCCAATCGCTTGATGCTGGTCGGCGTTTCCTGGAACTGCGGTACGACTGACCGGAGTATCACATCGGTTGTCTTTAACGACGGTACCGTTAATCATTCATTGACGGAAGTCATTACCCAGCTTGGGTATAATACTTCAAATCCCCGGTACACTGCGATCTACAGCTTGCTCGCTCCGCCTAATGGACAGGACGGCACGGTGACGGTTACCTTCTCGGGTTCCGTGTCCAATGGCATCATGGGTGGCGCAGCGAACTTCGCCGATGTGGATCAGACGACCCCCCTCGGAACACCCAATAGTACTAATGGCAATAGCACGACTGCGAGTGTAGATCTAACCGGGCTTAATGGCAATGAGCTTGTATTCGATCATGTCTTCCTGGGCGCAAGTGCCAGTTCTTACACGCTTTCCGCTGGGGCTAACCAGACTCAGTTATGGAATCCCGATTACATCGCCAATTTACGGGCTGCAGCCAGTATTGAACAGGCTACTGGTAGTTCAGTCACGATGAGTTGGACTGTCTCCACCGCTAATTATTGGGCGATTGTGGCTGTGCCGATCAATCCGGCGCCGTTGGCACCGACCTGCTATACGTTGACTCTGAGCCATACTGGTAACGGGAGTGATCCTGTGCCGACTCCGGCGAATTCCACAGGATGTTCTGTGGGTGAGTTTGTTGCAGGCGAAAACATTACCCTGGCAGCCACCCCTGATTCGGGTTGGGAGGTTAATAGCTGGACAGGGACGGATGGCGCAAGCCTGAACACCCTGACCATGCCCGCTATGGCCCATGCAGCCAGCGTAACCTACACCGAAATTCCGCCGACCTGTTACGCCCTGACTTTGAGCCACACCGGTAACGGGAGTGATCCTGTGCCGACCCCGGCGAATTCTACGGGTTGTTCAGCAGGCGAGTTTGTTGCAGGCGAAAGCATTACCCTGGCGGCGACCCCTGATTCGGGTTGGGTCATTGATAGCTGGACGGGAACGGATGGCGCAAGCCTGAACACCCTGACCATGCCAGCCATGGCGCATGCAGCCTCCGTAGTCTATATTGAAGAAATTCCTGAAAGTGTGGTTGCATCAGCGATCCCATCCGACGAAACACCTGATGTCGGGGATACGATCACTGTCACAATCAATATTGATATGACGAACATGGATCCACCCGATGATCTTCTGGGTGCATTCACTAGTTCGCTCTCATGGAACCCTGCGATCCTCAGTTATGTTAGCAATTCAGGGTTATTGAATGGCTTCACCGGTGCGATTAATCCCGGAAGCGGGCTAATCCAATTCAACGGCGCCAAAGCGACTGGTGTGGGTGGAAGCGTTGATGTCTTTACCATCACATTCCATGTGATCGGTTCTGGCGATGCAGCGCTCAACCTCGCTTTTACAGCTCTGGGTTCTGATGAAGGGAACTCCATCCTCGGTGATCTGACCATAATCCAAGGTTCTGTCATTGCTGAAGGCGTTGCGGGTGTTGTCGTGCTGACAACCACTTCCAGCGGCATTGGCGATGGTACCGATGTTATTTCGTTTGCCCATACGACCGGCACCGGTGCAAATCGGTTGTTGCTGGTTGGGATTTCATGGAATAGCGGAACTGATGCGGAAAACATCGAGTCTGTGGTCTTCAACTATGGGACGACGAACCTTGCTCTATCCGAAGTGATCACAGAGCAGGTGACGGTTTCGGGTACGGTCAGCGGGCCACGATTTGCTGCCATTTACAGTTTACTTAATCCGCCAAGCGGCCAGGCTGGTACAATCATCATTACCCTGGATGATGTGGTATCCAACGGCATTGTTGCCGGTGCTGCATCCTTTAGTGGCGTGAATCAGACCGTGCCTCTGGGTACAGCGGTCGGGGCTCATGCAACATCAACAAGCACGACTGGCCCAACACTCACTCTATCCAGCCTTTCAGGCAATGAACTGGTTTTCGATACTGCCTTCCTGGGTGGCCAGGACGACTCCTATGATCTGACTGTTGGCGCTAATCAAACCGAGCTTTGGAATGATTTTGATACCAATGCCCGCGGTGCTGCCAGTATCGAACAGGCGGCAAGCCCCGTCACCATGAGCTGGACACAAACCAATACTGCTAACTGGTGGGCGCAGGTCGCTGTCCCGATCAACCCCGCTTTGGGTGGGGTGACCTATTATGACCTCACGATTGCCGTCAGTCCTTCTGGCGGTGGTACGACCAATCCGGTTGTTGGATCTCACACTTACCTGGAAAATTCCATCGTTGATATCACAGCTACACCGAATTCAGGTTATGTGTTTGACTCATGGAGCGGCGCTTGTACCGGTTCCGGTGCATGCCAGGTGACCATGGATGGCAATAAGAGCGTTACGGCGAACTTCTCAACAATTACCATCCCAATTAGCTTCACCGGGGAAGAACTCCTCGGTCGGCCAACCGATAACTCGATCAGTATTAAGATTGTTCCTGATTCAGCGATTACCTATTACTATGAATATGGCCTGACCTCAGGTGTGTATTCACATCAAACGGGGACAACCTCTGCTTCAGCCGGAACACCATCAACTGTGGTTATTGACAGTCTGACTGCTGATTCCGAGTACTTCTACAGAATGCAATACAGCACCGATGGCGGAAATACCTGGATAGCACGGCCAGAACTCTCATTTGATACCCAGAAGGCTGTGGGAAGTTCCTTCACATTTGATGTCACGACCGACTCCCATGTGAATATTGTCCTGGGTGATTCAAGTACCTGGGAAGACACATTGAATGATGTGTTGGAGGATGAACCCGATTTTCTGATTGACCTGGGTGATACCTTCGATATCCGGAGCCTTTCTGAAGGCGATGTTTCAGGTGCTGAAAATAGCTACAAGTACCAGTTGCCCCTCATTAATACCGTGAGTGGTTCAACATCAATCTTCCTCTCACCGGGTAACCATGAACAGCAAGAAAATTGGCACGAGGATGCAGGAGCAAATAGCCTCAATGTCATCGGGGCCAACGCTCAGAAGAAATACTTCCTCAACCCTGTCCCGGATGGCGTCTTCTATACCGGTGACGAGAGTCAAGACCAATACTTGAACGAATACAATGATCCCGCCGATGCTATCACAGGTGGCTTAAAGCAGGACTACTATTCATGGGAATGGGGTGATGCTCTCTTCGTGGTGATCAATCCCTATTGGTATACAACAACCAAGCCTTATGTCAGTGACCTGGGTGGTGGAGAGACCGGGTGGACAGGTTCCGGCGATGCCTGGGATTGGACACTCGGCAAGGATCAGTATGATTGGCTCGTTGAAACTCTTGAGAATAGCGATGCCAGCTACAAATTCATTTTCTCACACCAGCTTCTCACTGATGCGAGCCTACCGGGTCAGGAAGATTATGGCCATGCAGGCGCCAACTACGCCCAGTTTGTGGAATGGGGTGGTTACAATGAGGATGACGCCACGGTTGATCCTTCAGCCTGGGGTTGGGATATTGAACGACCCGGTTGGGAGGATGGACCAATCCACCAAATTCTGGTTGACAATGGAGTGAGCGCAGTTTTCCACGGTCATGATCACCAATATGCCTATGAAATGCGGGATGGGATTGTCTATCAGGCAGTTCCGGCTGCCGGCTTCGATGGAGATGGCTTCGATATGTACACCTCAGGTGATGGGTACACCATCCAGGCGATGGATAACCCGGGACACTTGAGGGTCAGAGTCAGTCCTGAAGAAACCTGTGTGGATTTCATTCAGACTGGTGGCACCAGCTCTGCATATACCTATTGCTTCGAGCCTGCCGAAACGATGTATGACCTGACGGTCAGCGTGGATCCCTCGAGCGGTGGTTCGACTAATCCTGCTGTGGGTGTCCATGCCTATGTGGAAGACACAGTAGTTCCCATCATCGCAACCCCGGCTACGGGTTACGCCTTCGATCATTGGAGCGGTGCTTGCAGTGGTAGCGGCGCTTGCTCGGTGACGATGGATGCTGATAAGAGCGTGACCGCTCATTTCGTCCTGCTGCAATACACTTTATCCATTGGTGTTGACCCCAGCGGCGCTGGCACCACCAGCCCGTCGGTCGGCGACCATGTTTACAATTACGGCACAGAAGTGTCGGTCATCCCTCTGGCGAACACTGGATATCAATTTGCCTACTGGAGCGGTGACTGCACGGGGACCGGCGCATGTGATTTGACGATTGACGGCAATATGAACGTCATAGCGCACTTCACCCAGACGGCCTTCAACCTGACCGTTGCAGTTGATCCGGCGGAAGGCGGAACGACTATTCCTACTGCTGGCGTTCATCCCTATCTGGAAGATACGCAGGTGGCTGTGATTGCGGAACCGGCTTCTGGTTATGAGTTTGACCATTGGAGCGGTGATTGTACGGGAAGCGGTTCATGTTCAGTTGTAATGAACAGCGATAAGAGCGTAACAGCCCATTTTGTCCAAATTACTTACGATCTGACGATCAATATTGTTCCCGAAGTTGGTGGCGCAACAAGCCCGGCAGCCGGCGTTCACTCCTACGTGATGAATAGCCCGGTCTCGGTCCTGCCGCTGCCAAATTCGAATTACCTGTTCCAGGAATGGACAGGCGACTGCACCGGGTCCGGTGACTGTGATCTGGTCATGGACGAGGATAAGGAGGTTACGGCTCACTTTGTTTTGAAGACCTTTGATCTGACAATTGAGGTGGAACCTGCTGATAGCGGCACGACTGTACCGGCTGTTGGCATCCATACTTACGATGTCGGTTCGGTGGTTGATATAACGCCTACTCCTGCGACTGGGTACGAGTTTGCTTATTGGAGCGGAGACTGCACTGGAACAGGAGCTTGCCAGGTCACGATTGAGGATGATACCTACGTTATGGCTCACTTTGTCCATACAACCTATGACCTGACCATCGTCGCTGATCCGGCAGAGGGTGGTACAACAACGCCGGCAGTTGGCGTGCATCCTTACCTCGAGGGTACTCAGGTGGTCGTGATTGCTGATCCCGCAGCCGGGTTTGAGTTCGACTTCTGGAGCGGTGCTTGCACCGGTTCGGGAACCTGCTCGGTGACCATGGACAGCGATAAGACCGTCACAGCGAACTTCGCGGCGATCACCTACGACCTGACAGTGAACGTCAATCCTGCCGAAGGCGGCACAACCGTCCCGGCGGTGGGCGTCCACACTTATGAAATCGGTACACCGGTCTCGGTTACTGCGGAACCTGCGGCACATTACCTGTTCGTTGAATGGACAGGTGACTGCACCGGCTCTGGCGCCTGCAACGTTACAATGGACGGCGCTAAAGAGGTGACGGCGGTATTTGAACTGGAGGAATTCGAACTGACGGTGGACGTTGAACCGGTTGGTACGGGCACAATGACACCAAGCATTGGATCCCACAACTACCCATACGGTTCGGTGGTGGATGTCATTCCCACACCGGAACCGGGTTATGAGTTTGCTTACTGGACGGGTGACTGCGATGGTACCGGCGCATGCCAGGTGACCATCAGCGAAGATATGCATGTCGTGGCCCATTTCATCGTCGCAACCCATGACCTGACCATTACGGTGGACCCAGTTGCTGGTGGGACGACATCGCCGTCGGCTGGCGTGGTGCATCCTTATCTCCACGGCTCCGAAGTGAACGTCATCCCGACACCTGCCACAGGCTTCTACTTCGTGGGCTGGGATGGCGATTGCTCCGGTTCCGGGGCCTGCAGCCTGATCATGGACGGTGATAAGAGCGTAACCGCCTACTTCTCAGAAACGCCTAAGGATTGCTTCCCGCTGACAATCTCCTTCACAGGGCTTGGCGCTTTACCAGTGGCCAACCCGGCTAATTCGGCTGGTTGTGAACTTGGTCAATATGAACCCGATGAAGTGATCACCCTGACCGGGGCGACGCCTGACGTGGGCTGGTCGATTGACGGCTGGTTTGGTACGAGTAATGACATCTCGGTTGAAGATGAAAATACGTTGATTATGCCTGCCAGCGCTCACAGTGTCGGCGTGAACTACATCACCTTCGGATACCTCCCGATGTTTATTGGAGGTAAATGAACGATTTAGTAATCGGATGGCGTCTTGATGACTGATCGAGGATAACGAATATCCTTGCTCCCAGTTGCTAGGTACAGCGACCTCCTTTATATGAAGAGACAGGCACCCAAGGGTGCCTGTCTTCTTTGTTGACCTGACAATCTTTGTCAACTATACTTTACTGAATTAGCCTTCCCCGCAGAGCAACGAGGAGTTATCATGAGCAAAACGTTCAGGTTTGTCATTTTCAGTCTGCTTTATTTTATTCAGGGGGCGATCCTGAGTTATTTTACCGGTTTCAATGGGATCTATCTTCTCTCCTTTGGCGTGGATATGAAAGGGGTGGGCCTGATCGGTTTGATCGGGATGCTGCCTTTTGTGCTCAAGATATTTCTGGGGATGCTGTCGGATAAGGTCAACCTATTTGGGTTGGGATATCGAAAGCCTTATATTCTGATTGGTGTCGCCATTCAGGCAGTGACTCTGTTTCTGGTGCCGTTTATTGATCCGGGATTGAATTTTAGCCTCTATGCCCTGCTTGGTTTTTTGATGATGATGGGCATGGCGCTATATGACACCGCGACCGACGGGCTGGCACTGGATACCACGCCGGAGGAAGATCGGGGTACGATCCAGGGTTTGATGGTCGGTGGCCGGGCACTGGGTGTGGCGATCATCAGCGTCTTTTTCGGTGCTTTTGCCAGCTTTTTATCCTGGCATGCAGCGTTTTGGTCCCTGGCGGGAATTAGCGCCCTGGCATTCATCATAGCGCTCTTCATCAAGGAAAGTCGCGTTAAGGAACATCCTGCCTTCGAGTGGGCGGCATTCAAAACCCTTGCTCGCAAGGAAATCCTGAGCCTGGCGCTTATTGGCGCCCTCTATTCCTTCGTGATTAACTCGGTCGCTGAGATTATGAATCCCTTCTTTGAAAATCGGTTTATGATTTCGACCTTCATGGCAGGCCTTTACTCGGGCGTATGGGGCGTCGGGATCATTGTGGGCGGCCTGCTGGGGGGTAGATGGACGGATAAGCTCGGTCACCGTAAATCGGTGCTCTACGCGATGATTGTTTCGTTTGCAGCCATTCTGCTGTTTCTGGTTATTCCCAATCCCTGGGTCGCATTTATCGTCGCCCTTGTGTTTGGTTTTGCCTTTGGTTTTTATGAAACAGTTTACTTTGCGGCTTCTATGGCGCGCACCGATCCCCGGATTGCCGCTTCAATGTTCTCGATCCTGATGGCTATTGCCAATATTGGCACCGGAATCGGCCTGGCGGTTACAGGTATATTGGTGGATGCACTGGATTACCCGCTGACTTTCATCCTGATTGCCGTCTTCAACCTGTTGGCTTTCCCGCTTATTCCGGTCGTGTTTACGAAAAAATCGGTAGAAGCAAGTGTTCTTTCAGATGCAGGATAATCTCGATTTTTATCTAGAATCCAAATCCCTCTTTTCCCGAGTTCGGGAATATCTCATCGGACCGTCAGAAGAGAAAACAGAGAAGGATTCCTTTCAGCTTGGCAACCTGACATTTCATCAGGAATTGAATGGTCAAACCAACCACCAGGCCGGAGATGACCGCAGCGGCGGGATTTTCATGGATGATACCTATGAAGCCCTCGTCGGAAAAAAGTCTCGGTTTGACCTGTTTCTCTGGATGAACCGGGATAATTCCCTGGCGCCTGATCCGATGCCGGAGCAGGATTTTGATCTTACCGATTACGAACAACTGGTGAAACTTGGCTCTCAAGCCCCCAGACCTACCGTGTCGCAGTGCTTGGAATGGTGGGCGGAATGGAAGCTGCCCGAAAACGTACAGCGCCACGTCACCCAGGTTGCGAGGGCGGCTTATAAGCTGGCTATCCTGATGCGGCAGGCGGGGATAGACGTGGACCCGATCCTGACCCATCGAGCGGGTTTGGTGCATGACCTGGATAAAATTGACACCCTTCATCAGGCGGGCAGGCACGGACATGTCAGCGCAGCATTCCTGGCAGAGAGGGGCTACCCACAGTTGGCGGACATCGTCCGGAACCATCTGCTGGATATGTTTCTTGCTCGAGATGTTCCGACTTTGCCCTGGGAAATGAAGCTGGTCAATTACGTCGATAAATTGGTGGAAGGGGACAGGATTGTCCTGCTGCCCACCCGACTTTCCGCCTTAAAGCAGCGTTATCCGCAGAGCAAGCCGATCATCGAGGCTTCAGAAACGGGTATCTGGCAGTTGAATGACGAAATCTGCTCGATAATGTCTCTCAATGGACATGAAGCCCTGGTTTCTTTATTACTTGATTAATCAATTCGTATATCAAAACGGTCCTCAAATTTGAGGACCGTTTTTTGTCTGGTTTTATTACAGAGGCTGGACTTAGCGGAATTGTTCGGCAAAGTGACAGGCGACTTCATGACCGGGCCGAAGTTCACGCAAGCGGGGTTCTTCCTCAGAGCAGATTTCCTTGGCATAAGGGCAACGGGGATGGAACCGGCAGCCTGACGGGGGATGGATCGGGTTAGGAATTTCGCCGCTGGGCATGGGTTCCGTACGGCGTTCATGCGGGTTCGGTACAGGGACCGCTGCCAGCAGGGCGATGGTGTAGGGGTGCATCGGGTGAGCGTAAACTTCACGCAGGTCGCTGATCTCAACGATCTTTCCGAGGTAAAGGATGCCAATCCGATCACAGATGTATTTGGCCGTCGCCAGATCGTGGGTGATGAAAAGGAAGGTCAGATTGAATTCGTTCTTCAATTGAACCATCAAATCCAAGAGCTGGGCGCGCACGCTGACATCCGCCATGGCGATGGGTTCATCGGCCAGGACGAGTTCCGGTTTGGTGACCAATGCCCGGGCGATGACCACCCGCTGACGCTGACCGCCTGAGATCTGATGGGGGAACTTGTTGTAGTAGAACAGCGCGGGCGTCAGGCCGACTTTTTCCATGACTTCGAGGACCATGTCTCGGTGCTGTTCTTTCGATTCGGGATAGTGAATCTCGAGACCCTGACGAATGGCATTTCCCAGTGACATGCGGGGATTTAGTGAAGCCATGGGATCCTGAAAGATGACCTGCATTCTGCGCCGTAACTTGCGAAGTTCCTCAGCGCTCAATGTGGATAGGTCAATTCCATCAAATTTAACTTCGCCTTCGGTTTTTTCTTCCAGACCGATGGCCACCCGTCCAATTGTGGTTTTGCCGCTGCCGCTTTCTCCGGCCAGGCCCAGGACTTCGCCTCGGCGGATCTTGAAGGTAACATCATCCACTGCACGGACGAAGTCCCGATCTCTGGAAAGAAGCTGGTCAATGAAACTGGTCTGAACCGGGAAGTACTTCTTCAGATGTTCAATCTCGACCAGATAATCATCATTATTAAATTGAGGGGGTCTAGTCATATCGGTCATAATGTCACCTCAATGGTTGTTTCTTTTTTGTCGGGATGGTCCTCATAGAGCCAGCATTTGACATGGCGTCCGGGAGCGATCTCGATCAGGTCGGGTTCCAGATGGGCGCAGATATCCATCGCCCGGGGACAACGGGGATGGAATCGGCAGCCGGTGGGGGGATGAGTCAGGTTTGGCGGCTCACCCGGCATCTTATAGAGTTCGTCCTCATCATCCAGCCGAATGTTCGGGACTGAATTAAGCAGCCCTTTCGTATAGGGATGGAGAGGATTATCGAAGACGTTGTAGACATCCCCGATTTCCACGACATGCCCGGCATACATCACGGCCAGGCGGTCGGAAAGTTCGGCTACCAGGGCGATATTATGGGTGATGACCAATAAGGTTACACCGAATTCCTTGCGGATTTCTCGAAATTCATCGGCCAATTTGGCTTCAACGATGACATCCAGCGAAGTTGTCGCCTCGTCTGCGATGATCAGGTTGGCATTGAGGATCAGCCCCAAAGCCACCATCACCCGTTGGCGCATGCCGCCGGAGAGTTGGTGGGGATAGCTGCCCATGCGGTTGCTTCGGATACCCAGCCTTTCGAGCAGGTCGCTGGAACGTTGCAGGGCTTCTTCTTTGGAGATTTCCGGATAATGGACCTGAATGGCTTCCACCAGGTGTTCATCCACCCGCTGGACGGGGTTCAGGGAGGTCATTGGGTCCTGGAAGATCATGCTGACTTTATGACCGCGGAACCCCTGCATTTGTTTTTGGTCATAGGTCATGATGTCTTCGCCATCAAAGATCAATTCACCGCCGGTGATATGGCCGGGAGGTTGAATCATCCGCATCAGGGCTTTGCCCATGGTGCTTTTACCGCAACCGCTTTCACCAACCAATCCGAGGATCTCACCCTCATGGATATCGAATGAGACATGGTCAACGGCGCTGACCATTCCCAGGCGGGTTTTGTATTTAACAGAAAGATCTTGGACTTGCATCAAAACTTTTTTATCATTCATCATATTATCGTTCCGTTAATTTCGGATTCAGGATTTCAGAAAGGCTCTCACCCAGCATACTGAAGGAAAGGGTCACCATTGTGACCATCAGACCGGGATAGGTGATCAGCCACCAGGCCCTGCGGACGTAGTCCTGGCCGCGGGCGAGATCAATGCCCCAATCCGGGGTGTTTGGCGGCAGGCCAAATCCCAGGAAGCTCAGACCGGCTTCCGTCAGGATGGCATCGCCGACGTTGACGGAGAAGATGATCACCACTGAGGGGATGACGTTGGGGAGGATGTATTTTGTCAGGATCTTTGACCAGGTTGTTCCCAAACTTCTGGCAGCTTCCACATAGAGCTCTTTTTTGACGCTGAGTGTCTGGCCGCGCACAATTCGGAAATAAGTTGGGATATAGAGGACGGCAATTGAAACGATGATATTGCCTATCCCTGCTCCCAGCACTGCTGCGATGGAAATCGCCAGGATCAGACCCGGGAAGGAGTAGAGGCTGTCCATAATTACGGTCAAAACACGATCCAGCGCGCCGCCCGCAAACCCACTGATTAATCCCAGGGGAACGCCGACGACCAGAGAGACCAGGGCGGAGGATAGCCCAACGATCAGAGCGATCCGGGTGCCCCAGATGATCCGGCTAAAGACATCCTGACCAATCTGGTTGGTGCCCATAACGAACCCTTTGGCATCTTCCTCCCTGAGTGTATTCGCAACCTGGAGGGTTGGGTAATTATCGAGGGCATCACCCAGTACGTCGGGAGCAACCACAAAGCCGTCAATCTCGCCTGCCGCCAGGGCATCCAACCCTTCTTCGAGGGTCTCGAAACGGTTCTGGCGGGGTTGATACCGGACGCCTTCCGGAGCGGAGGCGTTGAGTTCATCGGTTACTTCACGGAGCGCCTGGCTGGCTGGGCTGCCGATGATATAACCGATGTTATTGGTTTTGTCGCCAATATCCCTGACGGTGATATTCCCGGATTCGATTGGCGCAACCAGAATATAAGCTGAGGGAGTATCACCCGGAGCAAGCAGTGAAGGACCAACCTCCGCTGAAGGATCGTAAGGAGCAAACCATTGGGGGAAAATCCCGACCAGAATAATGAATACCAGCAAAACGGAACTGATCGCAACGAACCACCAATCGCCACCGTACCATTTTCTGGCGATGAACAAGCGGCGAACGAAACCCACCTTATCAAGGTCAAGCAGCCATTCGGGTGTTTCTGTGCTGGAATCTGGTGTCACAACGTTCTTCGTGTCATTTTTCATAATAATCTCTCAAGTCCATTCCGCACCCGATTAGTACCTAATCCGGGGATCGATAAAGGCATAAAGGATGTCCATCACGAGGCTGATCGCAGCCACGAACATGGCGAAGACGGCGATGGTTGCCTGGACGGCTGTGTAATCCCGAAGTTGAATGCGTTCGACCAGATACCGGCCAACACCAGGCCAGGAGAAGGTCGTTTCGGTCAGCACAGCTCCCGCCAATAGAATGGCGAATTCCAGTCCCAGCATGGTGAGGATTGGGATGAATGTGTTTCTCAGCGCATGTTTATAGACCAGCCGGTTTTCCTCAATGCCTCTTGCCCGGCCGGCTGTGATGAAATCGGATTGGAGCATTTCAATCATGTTGACCCGGGTCAACCGGACAAACACACCCGAAAGAGCCAGGCCCAGGGTGATGGAAGGCATGATCAGGTGGGTCAGTGCTGAGCCCAGGGCGGGCCAGTTACCTGTGATAATGGCATCGATAATATAAAAATTGGTTGGCGATTCAAAGGTGGTCAGCATAAGCGTGTCCATCCGGCCGGCCAGGGGAAGGATAGGAATCTTTACTGAGAAGGCTATCTGAAATAACAGCCCCATGAAGAAGATTGGGATGGACGACATGATGATACTTAATAAACGGATGATGTAATCTATGGGCTTCTTGCGATTTTTCGCCGCATAAGCCCCTGAAAAAATACCGATTAATGAAGTGACTGCCATAGCGGGAATGGTCAGTTCAATGGTTGCCGGCAGCCTTTCGCCCAATTCGTCCTTGATGGGACGTTCTCCCTGGGTGAGGGCTGTTCCGAAATTAAATGTGACCATATCCCCAATAAAATCAAAATATTGAACAATCAGCGGCCGATTGAGACCAAGTCGTTCTCTGAGCACATTGGCCTGTTCTTCACTGACCCGGGGTCCGAGTTGTGAACGAATGGGATCACCGGGCAGCACCCTCATGATGAAGAAGATCATTGTGACGAGGATCAGGACCATTGGAATGGTCATTAAGAGACGGGTGATCAGGTACCGTCGTAAAGAATTGGACATAATTGCTACTCCAAAGAGTGGGGTTGATAACTATGATTGAGGGCAAGGTTTCCCTCGCCCTCAATCGTGTTACACGCGTTCTTTTACAGCTTTTCAGGCTCTGCCAAACAGGCAGCCAGATAGACAGCTTGCCTGGCTAAATCAACTACCAATTCAGAACCTGACATCAGCAAGAAAAATCCTTATTCGCCGGAGGGCAAAACGTAGGTGTGGTTGAAGACCATGTAGCGGAGGGCCGGGGCATCAACTTTGACGACCGTCACACCTTCAACGTCCATCAAGCGGATAGCCTCAACGGGACCCAGGGTCCGCCAGGCAACATCAATCTCACCATTTTCAACGGCATTCGACATGCTGGTGGGATCCGCGAAGTAGCGAATAATCACACGTTCGATCGCGGGGGTCTCACCGAAGTAGTAAGGATTGGCTTCGAGAACCATCTGCTCGCCGGGAACATGGGAGACCATCATGTACGCACCGATGCCATTTACGACCTCGGGGAACTGATTGATCGCATCCATTGTGAAGTCGTTGGCGTTGACCACAACGAAGGGAGCGGTGGCAGCCAGGGCCGGGAAGAAGCCGAAGGAAGCCTTAAGGTTGTATTGCACGGTCAGGTCATCAATAGCTACAACGCTATCAACGTAGAGCTGAACCAAACCGGAAACCTGACCCTCGAGGGCATTCAAGCGATCCCAGGAATAAACGTAGTCTGCAGCGGTCACAGGGGTGCCATCAGCGAACATCAGATCATCACGCAGGGTGAAGGTGTAGGACAAACCGTCTTCACTGACGACGGGGAAGTCGGCAGCAGCGCCAGGAACCAATTCAGAGGTGCCGGGAACGTAGGACAGCAGGGCAACACCGGTGTTCTTGATGATTTCCCAGTCATGGGTTGCATAAGCGTCATTGGCATCGAGGCTGTTGACCTCGTCGGTCGTACCAATGATGATTGTGCTGGTTTCGCCGGAAGCCGGGGTGGCATCGGCGGAGAAGCTCAGGACATTGTAGTTGAACTCGAAGGGAGCACCAATTACAACACCTTCAACGCCATCACGATAGGTGACGAATTCAGGTTCCCAGAATAACGGAATGGTGGGAACATCTTCGGCATAAAGTTCACCAATTTGCTGATAGAGGGCTTCGCGCTCCGCAGGATCTGAGGAGGAAGCGGCAGCCAACAGAAGGTCGTCCATTTCCTGATTGCAGTAGTTCACGCCGTTGTCGGGTGACTGGGTGCAGGAGGCAAACGGGGAGAGCCAGTTCTCGGGATCAGCGAAATCCGGGAACCAACCAAGCATGAAGAAGGGCAGGTCGCCGGCAACGAAGCCATCGACATATTCGGCCCAGTTCATACTCTTGAGATTGACGACGATCAAACCGGTCTCTTCAAGCTGTTCCTTGATAACCTGCATGACATCGGCTGTGGTTGTGCCGTAGTGCTCTGGGGGGAACCAAAGGTCAAACACGAAGGGATTGTCGGTAGTGTAGCCTTCACCTTCGAGCAGGGAAATGGCCATTTCCAGATCACGGGTGCCGTATTTGTCATAGAATTCCTGAGTGGCATAAGGGTAGCCTTCGGGAACCATGGAATACGCAGGAATGTTGCGGCCTTCGAAAACGCGGTCAACGATGACTTCGCGGTCGATGGCGGCAGCAATGGCCTGGCGGAGAGGTTGGGTCCAGAAGAATTCTGAACTTGCCTCTGTCGCAACAACCTCAGTTTCTTCAACGACAGCTTCAGTCGCTTCCGGCGCTTCGGTTTCTTCGGCAACAGGTTCTTCGGTGGGTGTCTGGCAAGCGGTAAGGATCATGCTTGCGATGACAACGAGAGCGACCAAGATAAACAATTTTCTAGATTTCATTTGTTACTTCTCCTTTGAAAATTTGGTTAATGCTTGTTTTGTCCTTTTGTGGAAAAACAATGGTCGTAATTTGGTATATGGGTCACCTCCTTCTCATCATAGATGAAAAGTTACCTAATAATATAAAAACCTTATTGAATTAGGTTCTGACTGCTAATTTAGAGTGAGGTGGTGAGGTATATCAACGGGTTGCCCAAATTGGTATAAATGAAGAGTTTCGGCGTAGGAGCAACTTCATGATACTTAGCAGGTAGTGCTATATAAATTTAAAGATAGAGGATAACACTATTTTCGGATGTCTCAATATTATCACAACTATTTTATTCTATTCTTAACAAACCGTTAAAAGAGAGTTCATCTACAGGGCGATTCACGGGATAATTATGGCGAATATTAAATCAACATTCGGAATAATTTAATAATGGATAGTATTAATCTCAATAAATTTCAAGAACAACTTGACAATATTGATTTCCATGATAAGATTATTTTTAAATATTGATATTTTCGTCCTGCAACTGTTAAAAAGGTGCTGCTATGAGCCATATTCTGCAAATCTCTCAATCTAATCCTGTTATCCACCTGAAAGCCTATGGCGGCTTGAAGGTTGAAGGCGTTCAGCAAACCCAGGTGCAATGCGAGATTGACGCGCCGCAGCTTGCCACATTGATGGAAGATAATGGCCATGTATATCTGACAGCCAACTCCTCATGCAGCGTCACCGTGCCTGTCGATTCGTCCATTCAAATTGAAAAAGGGATGGGTTCGGTCAGCATTAAAAATATTCACGGTGAAATCACCATTGAAAAAGTTCTGGGTAATTTAGTCCTGATCCAGGTGGATTCGGCCCATGTCGAAAGGACGGGCGGGAATTGCGCTGTTCGGGATGCCTCCGGTGAAATTGTCCTGGAGAAGGTTGGCGGCAATCTGGTTGTAGACCAGGTCGGCTCGCTTCGTTGTGAAAAAGTCGGCGGTGTCTGCCTCACAAAGAATGTGGCCGGAAATATCTCGGTTGAGAAGGTCGGCGGCAATTTCAAGGCTGAAGAGATCTCCGGATTGACTTATGTGGGTAAGGTTGGCGCTGATTTCAGGGCAATGGACCTCACACTTGATGAGGATGTGGTTGCGGGCGGAGATATCCGGATTGCTCACCTGAATTTGAGCAAGGATGTGGACCTTCGGGCAGGGGCGAATGTCGTCCTTTCATTGGATGAGGCTCTTTCAGGCGCTAAAATGGCGCTGGATTCCGGGGCGCATCATATCCGGATCATCAACCAGGATGACGATATTGAAATCAATGCCAGAGAATATGATTATGCCTTTGGCGATGAAGCATACAAAATTGATATCGCCGCGGGTGGCAGAATCTTAGTCGGCAAGGAAATTGACAGCCTGGAAGAGGGTATTCAGGTGGGCGATTTGGGTTCTTATTTCTCCTATGAGGAGAACGCCCTGAACGAAATGGTTCAGGAACGGGTTGAAGCCGCCACCCGGCGGGCAGAAGCCAAAATCAAGGCCGCTGAAATTCGCCTGGAGCAAATCCGGGGGAACGTGGAGAAGAATCGTAAAATTAAAATTGACATTGACCTGGACAATTTGAAGGCGATAAAAAAGGCGGTGCCTGTCCGTCCTGTCCCACCTGTGACGCGGAAAGCCGGGAAGAAAGGCGCATCGGATGAGGAACGCTTGATGATCCTGAAAATGCTTCAGGACAAGATGATTACGGTTGATGAGGCTGAGGCCTTATTCAAAGCCCTCGAAAATTAATTAAGGAAATTGAGATGGAAAATTCCGAACGCAAAATCCTTGACATGGTCGAGCAGGGTCAGATCACAGCCGATGAAGGGCTGCGGCTGATGAACGCTATGGGAAAAGGAATGGTGAAGTCCCAGCCAGATGCCGAGGAGGAATTTAGCGATCCGGTGGATCAAACGGAACGTCCGTCAGGTAGTTATGCCAACCAGATCTCAATGGAAGAGATCTCCCGGATGAATAAACTCAAACGCTGGTGGTTATTGCCCTTCAGCATCGGCCTGCTGATTTTATTCCTGGGCGCAACCTGGATCTACGCTGGATATCGGGATTCAGGATTGGGTTTCACTTTTTGGATTTCCTGGTTGCCATTCCTTTTAGGCATCTTTATTGTGGTGGTGAGCCTCCGCACCAGTAAAAGCGTCTGGTTACACCTCCGGGTGAAACAAGCCCCCGGTGAAAGACCGGAGCGAATCAATCTGAGTCTGCCGTTACCCGTAAATCTGGCGAAGTGGTTTTTCACCGCTTTTGGAGATAAATTCTCCGGCTTGAAGGATAAAAACGTTGGAGATTTCCCCGTAATTTTAGAGAATCTTTCCCCTGAGGAGCCGTTCTATGTCCATGTGAACGACGATGAGGATGGAGAAGAGGTTGAAATTTATATCGGATAGTTGGTACGTAAATAGAACTGAATGTAGAATATGACCCTCTGGCCAGAGGGTCATATTCTTTAATTTGCAATTTCGATGTTGAAATAGTTATAGATCGCCTGGCTCAGGTCAGCGAAGAGTTCATTGACCGGGTCAAAGACCGCCTGGACGGGGTGATGGACGAAGATTGAAAGGACATAGTCGCCACCGGGGGTGTAGACCAGGGCCACGTCACCGATGGTGTGGAGCAAGCCATCCGTTTCATTGGCCCAGCCATGTTTATGGGCGACGGTGGTGCCGGAGGGGACGCCGGATTGGATCAGGACGGCAATCTGGTTGCGGGCCAGATAGGTGACCATCAAATCGCATTCATCCTGAGTGATCTCTCCGGGGAAAGCGGCAATCAGCGCACCACCGCCATAGGTCTGGCATTGATAGATATCTTCCAGCAGCATACCCATATCCGCGGGGGTTGTTTGGAGGAAGGCGTCAGGCCCGGTGTCAACATCGTCACGTGAATTGGCGGGCGTTGTATATAGCTGCAAGGGCGGAGCACCGAGGTAGAAATACGCGCCCCAGAAGGTATTTTCAAGACCCAGGGTCTGCATATCTTCGGTCACGATGATGGGCGCGAGGTTTTCGTCAATCACGGTCATAGCGAGTTCGTCCGTGCTGGTATTCTCGGATTGCTCGATCATACCTTCCATTAAGGCGAGGTCGTATTCCGGCGCGGGTTCATTCAGAACTTTGAAAGAGGAAACCATCACCGGGATTTTAATCGTGCTCCAGGCGGAGAAGGCGATATTGGGGGTCAGGTCCGATCCCAACTCATAGGCGAATTGGATGTTCTGATCGGTTTTCATATCCTGCAGATAAAGTTCGACGATCCCATCAAAACCGGAAACATCTATGATCTGTTTCAGCATGGTCTCAAGGTCAGTGATCGAAGGCCGCGGAATGGTGGATTGCCCCAATGAGAGGGTAATGCTGCGTTTGTCCGGTGAATTAAGGGCATCAATCACCTGAAGCACAGCCCGGTCCAGGTTGAGGCTGGTGCCGGTTGCGCCGGATTCAAATTCCGTGGTCCCAGGAATTGGTTTTGGGGAAGATGAAGGCGTATCGTAGCGGGCAGCGATCTCCGTTTCGAGGTACTCCCGGATGCGAGCTTCATCATAATCCGCATTGAGGGGGATGCTGATGACCTCGATGTTGCGATTCCAGAGGAAATTCCAGAAACCGCTCCAGAAGGGTTCGGTAACCCGCAGATTGTCCGCCACGGCGAGCATATTCTCTACCTGCGGTTCGAACCCCAGCACGGCCGGGCGGATCTGGATCCGGCTGCCGGCATAGTTTAGTTCAATCGGGGAGCGATAAACGGTGTAGATCCTTTCAGCGGCTTCTTCGTAATTCAATCCGCCAACCGGGATGCCGCCAACCTCCAAACCTAAGGGGAAGTTATCGCGAATCCGGCTGTAGCTGACCAGTTGAACGGTCGCCAGGGTCACCGCGATCAAGATCAGGCCAATCGCAATCCAGCGAAGCAGGGGGAAGGTTTTTCTTTGCATAATGAATACCCATTATACTTAACGATGCCAAATCTTACCATCGTATGCTTTGGAAGGTTAGGCGGCTGAGACAACCAGAGTTTGTTTGACAGTCATAAGTGGAAGAGATATACTTTTATTTCACATTTTGAAATTAATGTTGGAGGTTTCTATTGAAAACAGCATTGATTACGGGCATAACCGGACAGGACGGTTCTTATCTGGCGGAAATGCTTTTGCATAAAGGCTATGAAGTTCATGGCCTGATCCGACGAGCCAGTACGTTCAACACCCGCCGGATCGATCACATTTATAAGGATCCGCATGGCAATGGTCATAAGGTCAAGTTGCATCTGCACTATGGCGATGTGACCGCGCCGGATAGCCTTTTGGATGTGATCTACAATGTCAGACCCGATGAGGTCTATCACCTGGCCGCGCAGAGCCACGTTCGCGTGAGCTTTGATATGCCGGAATATACGGGTGATGTGACCGCTTTGGGCACCACCCGGATCCTGGAAGCGATCCGCAAATCCGGCGCCAAGACCCGGTTCTATCAGGCTTCTTCCAGTGAACTTTATGGCGATTCCAAACCGCCCCAAAACGAAGAGACACCCTTCCGTCCCCGCAGCCCCTATGCGGCGGCCAAGCTCTATGCTTACTGGATGGTGAATAATTATCGGGAAGGTTATGGGATGTTCTCGGTGAACGGGATCCTCTTCAACCACGAATCACCTCGCCGCGGTGAGACCTTCGTGACCCGCAAGATCACGATGGCGCTGGCCAACATCCTGGCCGGAACGCAGAAGCATCTCTATCTGGGCAACCTGGAGTCCCGCCGGGACTGGGGTTATTCACCGGAATATGTGGAAATGATGCATTTGATGCTCCAGCAGGACGATCCTCAGGATTACGTGGTTGGCACCGGCGAAGCGCATAAGATCTCTGATTTCCTCGACGAAGCGTTTGGCTATGTGGATCTGGACTGGCACGATTACGTGAAGATCGATCCCCGCTATTTCCGTCCCACGGAAGTGGATTATCTGGAGGCGGATATCAGCAAGGCCAAGAAGCTGTTGAAATGGGAACCGAAGATCAAATTCCATGAGCTGGTTCGGATCATGGTCGATGCCGATATGGAACTGGCCGGGTTGAAAGCCCCTGGCGAAGGCCGTAAGATCATCGAGGAGAAATTCTCGGACTGGCACCGCTGGGAAGATCAGGTCGTCTCGATGGGACGGTAAATCCATAACCAGGTCACGTGCCGCGCAGCGCACATGACAAACATAAATATAACCAAAAAGCACCGATTATCCGGTGCTTTTTTTTGTGTGGCTGTTCGGATCGACTAATTCCAAAGGAACCCGACAGAACGTTTCCCCAGGATTTGATCGTTGAAGATGAGTTCCGCCGGGCTGCCGGCCATTGCGGCGCAGACCAGGGCAGGGAGCAGATGTTCCTCACGGGGATGGCAGTAGCGGGCATTGGGAGCCTGCACCCAATTCAACAGGGCTTCCATGCGTGCGCTTTCATCCAGAGAACCTGAACAGGTCTCGATCAGCCAATCCTGGAAGGCTTCGTTTTGGGGATCGGGCGCACCGAGTTCCTGATTGAAGAAAGCCCGCATATTGTGGAACGAGAAACCCGATCCGATGACGAGGATGTTCTGGTCCAACAGAGGCCGAAGAGCGCGGCCCAATTGGAGGTGCGCCGCGGCATTCAATCCGCGCAGGAGTGAGAGTTGAGTGGTGGGGATGTCCGCTTCCGGATACATCAGCTTGAGGGGGATGAAGACACCGTGATCGAACCCGCGCTGGGGGTTCATCCCGGTTGGGATCCGCTGGTTGTTCAGGAGCTCGATCACTTTCATGGCCAGTTCCGGATTGCCGGGCGCAGGATAGGTGATCTCATAAGCCTGCTCGGGGAAGCCGTAATAGTCATAAAACAAGGGCGGATTCTCCCCGTTCAGAACCGTCGCCACGGGTTCTTCCCAGTGCGCGCTGATTACCAGGATGGCGTCCGGTCGGTGGATACGCTTGGGGAGGTCGGTCATGAAATCCACCATCTTCTGATGACCGGGATCCCCGAGAATGGGCAGCGGACCGCCGCCGTGAGAGAAATAAACAACCTGAGCTTTGGTTTTGAGTGGGTTTTCCAACATATTAATCCTTTGCTTTATTTGTAAATATACCCAATCTTGATTATAATGTTTAGTAACATTCTGCGGAAAGAGAATGCCTGACCACCCGCCAGAGAAGGATGCCATAAGGCTGGAAGCGTCCCCGGGAATTGGCGGCAATCGAAGTCACCGCAGCGAACTGCTGAAGAAAACCGAGAGGTGATTAGAACAGCACGGGTGCGCCCGTTAGCGCGTGACCGGATGTTTGTCCGGAATGAGAGCGCTGTGCGTCACAGCGAATTGAGGTGGTACCGCGGAAGATTCCCCTTTCGTCCTCTGGATGAGAGGGCTTTTGTTTTAATTTATTGTGTTTGGAGGATGGACCTTATGGCTAAAGAATTGCCGAAAGCATACGATTTCAATGAAACTGAGAGCAAGCTCTACCAGTGGTGGTGGGAACAGGGTTACTTCGAACCCAGCAACGACCCCAATAAACCTGGTTTCGATCCGGAGGTCAAACCCTTCGTGATCTCCATTCCCCCCGCCAACGTCACCGGCAGCCTGCACCTTGGGCATGCGATGTTTGTTTCTCTGGAAGATCTGATGATTCGCTATCACCGGATGCTGGGCGAACCGGCCTTATGGGTGCCCGGTGTGGACCATGCCGGGATCGCCACCCAATTGCAGGTGGAAAAGATGTTGGTGAGTCAGGGTACCAGCCGAGTGGAACTTGGCCGGGAGAAATTCCTGGAAGAAGTCTGGGCCTGGAAGGAAAAATTCGGCGGCATCATCACCGAGCAGATCCGCCGCCTGGGCGCTTCCTGTGACTGGACCCGCGAACGCTTCACCCTGGATGAAGGATTGTCCAAAGCCGTACGGGAGGCCTTTGTGCGCCTGTATGAAAAGGGCTGGATCTATCGCGGTCCGCGGATGATCAACTGGTCGCCCGGACTGATGACGGCTGTATCGGACCTGGAAGTGGAATATTCCGAAGAACCCGGCAAATTGTATTTCTTCAAGTATATGATCGCGGGCAGTGACGAATTCATCCCGGTGGCGACCACCCGGCCTGAAACGATCCTGGGCGATACGGCTGTGGCCGTGCATCCCGAGGATGACCGCTATAAACATCTGGTGGGCAAGAACGTGATCGTGCCGATGGTGGGGCGTGAAATCCCCGTGATTGCGGATGAATATGTGGAACGTGAATTCGGTACCGGCGCATTAAAGATCACCCCGGCGCATGACCCGCATGACAATGAGATTGGCGCAAGGCATAACCTGGACTCGATCAATGTGCTTAACAAGGACGCCACCATCAATGAGCTGGGCGGCGCATATGCAGGGCTGGACCGTTTCGCAGCCCGTGAGAAGCTCTGGGCGGATATGGAAGCAGCCGGGCTGGTGATCAAGGTGGAACCTTATATGATGAAGGTGCCCCGTTCACAGCGCGGCGGCGAGATCATTGAACCGATGGTGTCCACGCAATGGTTCATCAGTATTGACCAGATGGGCAAGAACGGCTTGAAAGCTGTGCAGGATGGCCGGATCGAGATCATCCCGGAACGGTTCAAAAAGGTCTATTACAACTGGATGGAGAACCTGCAGGATTGGTGCATCAGCCGCCAGCTCTGGTGGGGACACCGCATCCCGGTGTGGTACTGTGACGACTGCCGGGAGATGACCGTGGCCCGCGAAGACCCGACCGTCTGTGCCCATTGCGGCAGCGCCAAGATCCATCAGGACCCGGATGTGTTGGATACCTGGTTCTCTTCGGGATTATGGCCTTTCTCCACTCTGGGGTGGCCGGATGAGACCCCGGAT
>CAYUSC010000018.1:15746-29615 GCA_964447265.1 uncultured Candidatus Brevefilum sp. | reverse complement strand
CGGTGGATGAGCAGACCCTCGAAAGGCTGCATGGCGATGTTCGCTGCGTATTGGATCTGGAACCCCTCGCCATCCGGCAGCGAAATGAGACCCGAGGCCCTCAGGATCCCTATATCAACTCCTGGGGAACCAGCCAGTACCAGCTTTCAGAAGGCGATTGGACCTTTGGACCTCCACCGCTGAAAGACGCCACCACGATCGAAGAGATCGAGGCCTTCGACTGGCCGGACATGACCGACCCCACCCGGGTGGCGCACTGTAAGGCACAAGCCAAAAAACTGGCCGAAGATAACCAATACGCCGTGATGGGCATCCCCTGGCTGCTGTTTCCCTTTGAGCGCGCCTTCGCGATGCAGGGCATGGATACCTTCCTGCTGAACATGGCCATGATCCCCGTTTTTGCCACTGCTCTGCTGGCCAAGATCACGGAGAAATGCAAAGAGATGATGGGCGCCTTCCTGGCGGAAACCGGGGAATATCTGGATATCATCAAGATCGGCGATGACCTCGGCACCCAGGAAAGTCTGATGATCTCCCCCAAGATGTACCGCCAGATGGTCAAGCCCTTCCATGCTGACCTGATTGCGTTCATTAAGGAACGAACCAACGCCAAAATCTTCTTCCACACCGACGGCGATGTCTTCAACCTGATCGAAGATTTTATTGAGATCGGCGTGGATATCCTCAACCCGATCCAGACTTCCGCCGGAAGGATGTCGGACCTGGAAGGTCTGAAAGCACGTTACGGCGACAGGGTGACCTTCTGCGGCGCCATCGACACCCATCGCATCCTGCCCGGCGGCACCCCCGAAGAGGTCCAGCAGGAAGTGCGGCGGGTGATCGACATCCTTGGCCCCGGCGGCGGGTACATGGTGGCGTCCGTGCACACCATCATGAACGACGTCCCGCCCGAGAACGTGCTGGCAATGGTGGATGCCGTGGAGAAATACGGTCAATATCCGCTGAAGGGATAGATACCGAGATTGCTTCCCCTCAAGGAGAAGCCTTAAGGCATTAAACCTATTGAATTTTCTCACGCAGATTCTTTAAGCCAAATAAGAAAATGGCCCCATCTAAATTACAATTAACGCAACGCTCTTGACCAAGGAGAACCGCATGTCCAAAAAAATAATACGCGATCTGGGTGATGGTCTGATCCTTCGCCATGCCACGCTGAAGGACACCCAGGCTGTGGTGCAATTTAACCGTGAGATTCACGGCGAAAACGAGTGGGACACCCGCGGCCTTGATGATTGGACCCGCGACCTGCTCAGCGGCGAAAGCCCCTACATGAAGGCTGGCGATTTTACGATCGTGGAAGACACCCACACGGGTGAGATCGTCTCCTCCAGCTGCCTGATTTCGCAAACTTGGTCCTATGAGGGCATCCCCTTTAAGGTGGGGCGGCCGGAGCTGGTAGGTACGAAAAAGGACTACCGACGGCGCGGGCTGGTCAGAGCGCAGTTCGAGGTCATGCACGAATGGGGCATCGAGCGGGGTGAACTGGCCCAGGCCATCACCGGCATTCCTTACTACTATCGCCAGTTTGGATACGCCATGGCACTTAACCTGAGCGGCGGGCGTTTCGGGTATGAAATTCATTTGCCCGAGCTCAAAGAAGGCGAAACCGAGCCCTACACCCTGCGTCCCGCCAAAAAGAAAGACATCCCCTTCCTGATGGCTCTTTATGATAAAAGCTGCGAGCGATCGCTGATCTCCGCCGTATGGGATGAGCCTCTTTGGGATTATGAACTGAAAGGCAAACGGCAATATAACATCAACTTGCGGGAAATCTATATCATTGAAGACAACGCCGGTGAACCTGTCGGCTTCATCGGCCTCCCGCCGATCAAATGGGGGCATAATATGGCCCTTAATTTATATGAAATCAATGATCGGGTGGCCTGGACGGACGTCACCCCCAGCGTGATCCGTTTCCTCTGGCAAAAAGGTTTGGAGAAAGCCCAGGAGCAGGATAAAACTCAAAAGATCTTCGGCTTCTGGTTGGGTGAAGCCCATCCGGCCTATATCGCTGCGGCCGATCAACTGCCACGGGAAAGCAAACCCTATGCTTATTTCATGCGGGTGCCTGATCTGGCAGCCTTCCTCAATAACGTGCGACCCGTGCTGGAAGCGCGTCTGGCGCAATCCGCCTTCGTGAACTACAGCGGTGAATTAAAAATTGGCTTCTACAAAGACGGGTTATTGATCAAATTTGAGCGGGGAAAGATTACTGAAATTAGGAACCTGGGATTTGATGAACTTGAGAAGCCGGATGCGGAATTCCCGCCGCTCACCATCCTGCACCTGGTCTTCGGTCATCGTACGGTGAGAGAACTGCAGGAGGTTTATATTGATTGCAGAGCTTACAGAGAACAGACCGCCAACTTGATCGATGCCCTTTTCCCGAAGAAGCCCTCGGAGGTTTGGCCGATCTCATAAATTGCATTTTTTAGAGCCTGAATACACACAGGACCATTAAGGGCGGGCACAAGACCCGCCCCTACAGGCTTCTTCCATTTCCTTTGATAAATCATCAATGGAAATCATGCTGTTCGCTGAGCACCGAGAATTTTTATTGTTTTCCGCAGAGTCGCCCATACCTTCCCAGGGAGTTGTGGGCGACCCTGTCTTTTTGGGGCGGCCTTTTAAATTATAAATTGAGCCCAACACAAAATTCCTGATATGTTATCGGTTTCTTTTTATGCCTTCCCCCCGTGGGGGGAAGGTGGCACAGCGTGCCAGATGAGGGGCAAAATCACCTCATCAGTCTGCTCCCCAGACAGCTTCCCCTCGAGGGGAAGCCTTAATCCAATAAACGTATTATGCTCGTTCACCGTGATCGCTTCGCTTCGCTCGCAATGACAACGGACAGTAGGGATCACCAGAGACAAAAGAGAGTCATGCAGGTTGAACCTGCACGACTCTTCTATTCTTGAACCACAAACTTCTCATTCTTACATGGGCATCCAATAGCCCAACTCACGCCCCATCACGCATCCAGCTTCACCTTCCGGGAATTTTGGATCCAATTCAAACCCAGCAGCCCCGCTATGAAGATCAGGATTGTGACAAATAAAATGAACAAAAAATCCCGTCCGGATGAATAGGTCGTGGTATTCAAACCCTTCACCAACACATGGCTGATGAGATATGCCAGTGGAAAGAGGATGAGCCTTTCAATCCAGAATTTTATCTGCTGTTTCTTATAAAAGATGATCAGCACCACCCCACAAACCACGGCCATTCCAAAAGCCAGAACCAGGTAATATCCCAGCACCAACCTCGGCAGCTCCATCGTTCCAAAGCTAACCTTCTCACCGTAAATCTGCACGGCTTCCTGGCCATTATTGGGAGCATAAAACACAATTTGTTCCCGGTCGTCAATCGGCTCCGGATTGATGGTCACGCTTTGCACCCCGCGCTGAAGGATTTTCTGATCCCAAATCGTGTTCCAGGCGCTCAAAAAGGTCAACGTGCTCTCCCGTCCATTTTCATCCACCAAGCTGGAATTGGCGTTAAACCCCGTAACCGAGTCATTAAAGGTGATCAAGACACTGCCATTTTTTTCCGCAACGGTGAACAAATCCTCCGAATAGGGCAAATACTCCGGGGTCGTCAGATAGGCGAACCCCGTGAGCAGGAGCGCGACAACCAGCACCACGGCAATCAAAACGCTCCTAACCTTTTGCCGGTTAAGCATCTGATTGATCTTCTTGAGCGGCACTGCCTCCATGGCGCTGAACGATTTCGAGCGAGATTGTTCCTTTTCAAATATGGCCCGACATTCATCGCATTCGGCAAGATGGGCCTCCACAAATTCCCGGGTCGAATCACTGACAAGGTCATCCAGATACAAAGGCAACAGATCCCTGACGACATAACATTCATTCTTCATTAGCTTGTTCCTCCATTTGCGTTAGGATTTTCTTTTTGGCGCGGTAAAAAGTGACACAAGCCCAATTTTGGGATTTTGAGAACAACTTTCCGATCTGCTCATAACTCAATTGCCCAAAAACCCGCAGCATAAACACTTCCTTGTATGGTTCGGGTAAATTGTGTACTGCCTTGTGAATATTGCCGGCCTCGTCCTGAAGTGCGACGCTATCTTCCATCTTCCGCGAAAACTGACGGTCAATTGCCTCCAGTTCATCAATATCCGCAATACGTTCATGCTTGCGCAAATAGGAATAATAGGTATTCTTCGCGATCTGGCACAGCCACACACGGATCTCACAATCCCCCCTGAACTGATCGATCGCACGCATTGCCTTAAAGAAGGTCTCGCTGGTTATTTCTTCCGCAATATTGGCATCTCCCGAGAGGTTTCTGATATACAGGAACACATCACTGAAATATGCCCGGTAGAGCTTGTCGAACTCGGTCACTTTTTTGCACCTCTTTATTGATATGACCCGTTCAGCGTGAAAATCTTACAAAATTCGCAGATTTGGATTTGTAAAATGGTACGCGCAATATTTCCTCTCAAGGATACCCCCTTTAAAGATAAGCTGAACAGCCGTAGATGTAGGTCACGCTTCCAGCGTGACAAAAAAGTCATGCAGGTTCAGCTTTTGGCCTCACCATGCATGACCTACAACTTCTTATTCCCCTTTATCCTTCAGCCACGGCCAGCGTTCTTCCGGGCTTTTTGGAGGTTCCGGCGGAAGCGAGGCGGGCGCATCCGCAACCTCTTGATGTTCCTCCTGCACACGCAATGTTGGTTCCGGCGTTGTTGCTTTCTGCCCCACGTTGCCATTCACCCCGGCCTGCATCTGCCGGTATTCCGCGGTCTGTGCATATTCCCGCAGTTTATTGATCCGGCGGATCAGCATCGGGTGACTTTGGAAGGCTTCCGCCAGAAGATTGCTCACATTGTCATCCTGCGCATCAAGCATCGCCAACGCCCGATTAAATTCCTGCTGACTGCGGACATTGGGTGCCACTAGTTTAACGAGCGCGGCCACGGCAAGATTCAGATCCCCGCAAGCCAGCAAGCCCGCCCGGTCGGCGGAATATTCGCACATCCGGTTCCACCAGCGGAACGAGGCATACAGCAGCACCGCCGCGCCAAAGGGCGCCGGGATACCCGCCATGCCGCCCAGAATGGTATTCAGCCAGGTATGTCCCAGGGCAACATGGCCCATCTCGTGCCCGATCACGAAGGACAGCTCGCCCGGCGTCATCACCTGCACCATCGGCGTGTAAACCACCAATGCTCTAGGGTCGCTGATCCCGAAGGTGTAGGCATTCAGCTGGTTCTTCTTCACCAGGTACACATCAATTGGGCCGGGCTGAAGTTTTTGCGAACAGGTCAGCACCAGCTTATCCACTTCCGGGGTTTGCACCGCATTCACCGGCAGCGCAGTGTGCATCAAGGCCTGGTGATGGGCGCGGATGGTGAAGGCGCTGATCGCGAACATCCCGATAATGAACACCCCGCTCAGGCAGAAGGTGACCGAAGAGGTCAGCACGATCACAGCCCCAACCAGCAGGACCGTCAGGACCAGCACCAGTTGTTCGTTATCCACCCGGTAACGGCGAGAGCGGAACATCCTTTTCTCCTATTTTGAACCGGAATTTTTCAGGAAAGCCCGCGTCTCAGCGATCTGCTCTGCGGGCAGCCGTCCGGTTTCTTCCCAATAATCCAGCAACTCGGTCAGGGTGAAGAGAGCATGCATCTGGAAGCCTTCAGCGGCGAGCGCTTCCCTCGCACCGGATTCCCGGTCGATCAACACCACGACATCCTTGACCTTCAGTCCCTCGCTGGTCAGTTTCTCAATCGCTTCAAATTTGGAACCGCCGGTGGTCGCCAGGTCGTCAATCACGGCTACAGTCTCCCCGGCATGATAAATACCTTCAATTTCCGCTGCCGTGCCGTAGTCCTTGGCACTCTTGCGGGGGTAGATCATCGGCCAATTACCCTGTAAACTGACGGCGGTTGCAATTGGCAGGGCGGCATAAGGCAGCCCGGCGATCCGGTCAAATTCCAGGGACTTCAACTGGCGGATATAAGCCGCGGCTACCTGGGTCATCCAGCCGGGATAGGACACCAGCCGGCGCAGGTCAATGTAGATCGGTGAGATCATCCCGGATTTGAGGGTGAATTCGCCAAACCGCACGCACCCCATGGAGAGCAGCCCCTCCACCAAAGGTTCCACCAATCGGGGCTTCGTTCCCTGCTGGGCTTTCAGCTTGGGGCGGGTGATCTTCTGGGCTTCGCGGAAACTTTCAACCAGTTCCAGCGCCGCCTTACCCGGATCTTCCGCTCGGGAAATTCCCCGGCTGACGTTAATCAGCAGCCCAAGGCCATCCTCACGCAGCCCGGCCTGCATCGCCGCGCTCAGGTCCGCGCCCTGCGCGCCCAAACCGGGCGCCAGGAACCACTGCTCGGGAGCCAACTCACGCACCCGCCGGAGCGCATCCGGGAAAGTGGCCCCAACCACCAGACCGAGATTGCCCTGCGCGCCCCATTCAGCCGCCATCCCGGCGACCTTCTCATAAACCATCATCAGGCGGTAGTTGCCGCCCAGAGGCAGGTCCTGCAGGTCCACCGATCCGGCGTTGCTGGTCTTGCAGAGCAGGAAGATGCCCTTTTCAGGATCCTGCATAAAGGGCGTCAGCGAGTCATAACCCAGGTAAGGGCTGAGGGTGATCGCATCCGCCCCCAACATCTCAAATGCCGAACGGGCATAAGCCCGCGCCGTGGAGGAAATATCACCCCTTTTGGCATCCAATATCACCGGGATATCGTCCGGCACCGCGCGGATCACGGCCTGCAGGGCTTCCCAGCCTTCCGGCCCCAGGGCTTCAAAGAAAGCGGCGTTGGGCTTGTAGGCCAGGGTCACATCTTTCGTGGCTTCAATCAGTCGCACGCAAAATTCGCGGGCGGCCGCGCCGGTCGGCTCCGGCAGATCTTCCGGGTGGGGGTCCAGCCCAACGCAAAGGAGGGAATCAATCGCTTTGGCGCGCTGGTCGAGTTTTTCAAAGAAAGTGGGCATTCATTCCTCCGGATCTTGGGGACGGGTTTAATTCTAATCGTTCTTTGGTCTGGCGGGGATCAGGCTTTACCCAGCACCATAGCCAGCAGGGCCATGCGGATATAAAGGCCATATTCCATCTGGCGGAAATAGGCTGCCCGCGGGTCATCATCCACGGCCATGTCAATTTCCCAGACGCGCGGCAAGGGGTGCATGACGATCATTTTATCCTTGGCTTTCTTCATCGTCTCGGTCGTCACGACATAGCTGCCCTTCAATTCCTCATGCTTGAAAGGATCCTCAAAGCGTTCCTTCTGCACCCGGGTGACATAGAGTACATCGGTCTCGCCGATCACCGGTTCGAGGCTTTCATAAGCCGCCTGGGGGATGCCCTTCTCATTGATCTCCGCCACGATTCCTTCAGGCATCCTGAGCATATCGGGGGCCACATAGTTGAGCTTGACATCATAAAGGGTCAGCAGGCGGGAGAGGGAGTGCACGGTGCGGCCGTATTTGAGGTCGCCCATCATGGTGATCGTCAGGCCATCGACCTTGCCCAGTTCCTCACGGATGGTGAAGAGATCCAGCAGGGCCTGCGTGGGGTGCTCACCCGCGCCATCACCGGCGTTGATGACCGGCTTCTTGGCATACTTGGCGGCCAGGGCTGAGGAGCCAATTTCGGGGTGGCGCAGCACGACCACATCGGCGTAGGCTTCCAGGGTGCGGACGGTGTCGGGTAGCGATTCGCCCTTTGTGACTGAGGAATAGCTCACATTGTTGATCGGGATCACCGAGCCGCCCAACCGTTCCATGGCGGAGGTAAAGGAGGACGAAGTCCGGGTGGAGGGTTCGTAGAACAAGTTCGCCTGAATCTTACCCTTCAGCAGGTCAAAGGACCCAACGCGAGCCACCATCTCATACATCTCGTGGGCGACGCCGAAAATATAATCCAGTTTAGCCCGGTCAAACTGATTGACCGAGAGGATGTCCTGGCCGTAAAAGGGCGAATTCTGTTGATCGCCAAAAGGCAGATGGGGATTGTCGCTGTGAATGGGGGGTGTAAAACTGGTCATGTTTTTCTCCTATCTTCAATAATTGATCTTGTTAATTTCATCAGGCGCGTCAAATGCCTGGCTGTGTTCATCCAATAATTAGCGGAGCCGTCGTCCAAATCCCTGGGGGGCTAATACCTGCCCGTCCTGAAAAGCCACCTCGCCGCGCAAGACCACCTTGCGCACCACACCCTGCACCTGGCGGCCTTCATAGGGCGTCCAGGCCGCGCGGGTCTGCATGGTTTTGGCGGTGAGTTCCGCCCTGGCATCCAAATCCACCTCCACCCAGGTTTCATGCTGCTCGGGGAGGTTGAAGATCCGTAGCACGTTGGTGTGCATCCGGGTGACAAGATCATCCATCGTCAACCGGCCCTCGTTAACCGCCGTCAGCAAGAGGGGTAAAGCCGACTCCAGACCGGGGAAACCGGGCGGGGGAGTCTCGCTCGCTTTCTCAGCGACGGTGTGGGGCGCATGGTCGGTGGCGAAGCAATCAATCACATCCAGGTTCTCCCATAGCGCGTCAACGTCATTCTGGGTCGTTAGCCGGGGTCGCACCTCACCCCAACCACCCGATAGGTCCTTCTCGGTCAGGAAGAGGTGATGGGGGGTCACTTCGCAGGTGATTTTCAGGCCGCGCTCTTTGGCAGAGCGGATCAGCAAAATCTCCTCCCGGGTGGCAACATGCGCCAGATGGAGCGGGCGGTTGGTCAGCTCGCTCATCAGGATCGCCGCGGCCAATGTGCGCCCTTCGGCATGGGCCACCAGTGGGCGGTCCAGCGGCCAGGCCTCGAAATGCGCTTTCCAAAGCAACATCTCATCCAGCCGCAGCGGGCCATAGGTCTGGTCCAGATAAAGCTTCAACCCCGCCGCGTCCTCAGCGCACGCCGCAGCCTCAGCAACGTTATCCGGACCCGCACCCAGATATTGAGCATAATCGCAGTGGGCCTTCTCCGCGGCAATGGCATAGACCGCGTCAAGGGTTTCCCGTTCTGTGACCGGCGGCTGGGTGTTGGGCATGGCCAACACGGCGGTGAATCCACCCGCCAGGGCGGCCGCGGTGCCCGTATCCCAATCCTCCTTGTGGGTTGCGCCGGGTTCGCGCAGGTGAACATGGGGGTCAATCAGGCCGGGAATGCGCATAAGCCGCCTCCAAGACATAAAAAAAGAGAGCCAATAGAGGCTCTCTTGAAAAGACAAAATGAATGCCACGGGGCCGTGGCAGGATGGATGTCAGCGTTGGGTACCAGCAATTTCAGGCGCATAGTTCTTGCCCTATTCTATGAGTTTTTCAAATTCTGTCAAGGCGGGAATTACTCAGTAAATTCCTTTTCTTCCGGAATAAACGGCTCATCCCCGTCATGGCAGATATCCTTGATCACATCGCGGCCGGAAGCGCAGGAAAGCTCAACGTTACCGGCCGGCTCCACCCATTGGCCGATCATATAGAAATGTTCCAGCCCGGGCAGGGTTTTATCCATCCCTTTACCCATCATCATGCTCATCTTGCGGGTTGTCAACGCCCATCCGGCAAAAGCGCCCCGCCAGTTGCCTGTATAGCGTTGGTAGGTGACCGGCGTAGCCACATCCACAACTTCCACGGCATCCCGCAATCCGGGGAAACGCTTCTCCAAAGCATCAATCACAATTTCGGCCACTTCCTGCTAATGCCAATCATATCGGTCTCTATCCGAATCCAGCCACTGCCAGTAATCGGGGTCCGCTTCAAACCAAAGGCTCAGTGAGCTTTTACCGGTTGGCGCTGCCTGAGGATCAAAGCAGTAATGTTTCAAAACCATCCGGTCATGCCGGATATTGCCCAGCCAAACCGGCTGGGCCAGCGGGATATTGATCATCGGCGGCTGGTCGGAGAAATCCATGGCAACGCCCAACGAGACCTGCAGGATGGATTTGCAGGGCACCATGCCGTCATCGTAATAATGCCTGATCTTCTGATCAAGATATCGACCGCCCAACAGGTCAAAGATCGTGGCGCGCCCATCCGCAGCGGAAATCACAATATCGGCCCTTTCCTCCCGGCCATCTTCCAGTTTCACGCCCACAGCTCGATCTTTTTCCACCAGGACCTCTTTCACCCGGGAGCGATAATGGATCTTGCCGCCTAAATCTTCAAAGCGGCTGGCGAGTCCTTTGGCAATCGGCAGCGACCCACCCATCGGATAACCGGCTTCATGATCGTTCATCATCGCCAGCGTGGAGAGGCAAAGCATCATGGGGAAATCGGGCGGGGCAAACTGGAAGAAATGCTGCAAACCTTCCCGCAGCAGCGGATCTTCAAACTTCTCGGCGTATTCACTGAGCGTCTTTGCCCGCCAGCGCAAGGTCGGCATCAACACCGGCAGCATCTCCTTACCCATTTCCGCCAGTTCCACCATGTCTTCCGCGGTCAGGTCCACAGGTAGTTCCATCCGGGTGAAATCGCGGATGCCTTCGATAAATTCCTCAATTGTCCGCTGATCCTGAGGGGACAGCTCCAAAAGGTGTTTTTCCAGGCGGTCCACATCGGTATAGAGATGCAATGTACGTCCATCCCGCCCCTCAATCGCCACGAATTCGTCATAGAAATGGATCGGTGTGTCCCGGAGGATGCCAAGCTCCTCCCAAAGTTGATACCCCTTGGTCTGAGGATTGACGCCTGCCAGGTAGCGCACCGCGCCATCGAAGGTATATCCCCGCCGCCGCCAGGAAGTGCAAAGCCCGCCAGGCAGGCTGTGCATTTCATAGATCGTTGCCTCAAAACCGTTCATCTGCGCATAGATTCCGGCCGACAGCCCGGCGACACCGGCGCCAATGATCACAATTTTCGTATGTGGGGACATTTTTCATTTCTCCTGATTCTTACAGCCAACCAATACTATTATATAGAAAGAATGAGAGAATTCGCCAGATCCTTTACATATAAACCCAAATCACCCTGAACCAATCCCATCCGACTGTTTCAACCCGTTTGTAATGTCCGGATTTTCCCCTATAATTATTTCATCGGGTTGGGCAACTCCTCTGGCATCTGATCCACCACCTACAGCAGTATCCAAAAACATCATGACAAAAAACCTCCGCATTCACCTCCTGGGCCACTTCGAAATGAATATTTCCGGCCGTGGGTTGAGTGCGCAGGATTGGCCATCCCAGCAGACCCAGACCATTGCAAAAATCCTGATCGCTAATCGGGGCAAAGTGGTGACCGGCGAACAGCTCATCGAGATCCTTTGGCCTGCCGAGCCAGTCGAATCTGCCCGCCGCCGCTTACACGTCCGCATCAGCCAGTTACGAAGCCTTCTGCAGGACCAAAAACCCCTGATCAAAACCGTTCACGGGGGCTATCTGTTCCAGCCCGACGACTCCTGTTGGCTGGACGCGGATCAATTCCAGTTGCACCTGACGGAAGGCGCAACTCTGCTGGAACAAAGGCAGCAGGTTGAAGCCATTTCCGCATTGGAGCGAGCGCGGGAGCTCTATCGCGGCGACTTCCTCGCCGAGGACCTCTATGCGGATTGGACCTTTCACCAACGGGAAGCCCTGCGGGAAACCTTCATCAACCTGCTGATTGAGCTTTCTGAGTGTTACGCCCAGCAAGGCCGCTACCGCCTCGCCATAGCCCGCACCCGTCAGGCCCAGGTCAAGGACCCCCTGCGTGAGTCGATCTATGCCCGTCTGATGCTCTACCACTACTACGCCGGTGAGCGCGATCAATCCCTGCGGATTTTCGAGCAATGCAAGGCAATGCTTCAATCCGAACTGGGGGTAGCGCCGCTCGATTCCACTTCAACTCTGTATACCAGAATCAGGGAGGGAAATCTCTGGAAAACCGATGAAGGCCTGCGCTATCCGCCGCCGATCTATGCGGGGCGGCTCTTTGAAGTTCCTTATGCTCTGACGGAGATCCCTCTGGTGGGCCGGGATCGGGAATACGCCTGGCTGATTTCCCAATGGCAGGATCCGGCGGTAAATATCATCCTGTTGGAAGGTGAAGCAGGAATTGGTAAGAGCCGGCTGGTGAACCGGTTTACGGAATTCATCCACAATCAATCCGTGCGGATCCTGAAAGTCCAGCTTCCCCCCGCCGAACACCGCCCAACCGCCGCCATCGTCTCCGCCCTCCGGGAACTGCTCACGGATAACGTCCTCCCCAGGCTCACCCCCGAAGCCCTTGCCGTCCTGGCGGTCCTCATTCCGGAAATCCATGACCGGGTCGGCCCTGTCACCCAACTTGCTCCCTTATTGCCCAATGGTGAACAACAGCGGCTCATGCAGGCCATCGCTGACCTTTCGGCGGCTTGTTCAGGCATCCCCACGTTGATTGCCGTGGACGATGCCCAGCGGCTCAGTGCTGCTGCTGTGGAACTGTTGGCCCAATTGAGCAAGACCTTCCGGATCCTGCTGAGCTATCGAACAGAGGATACCCCACCGGATCATCCCTTGCGAACGACCTTTGGACCGGCCGGGTTGGCGCTGAAGCCCTTATCTCTGGCGAGCATCCAGTTGCTGGTTACCCGGCTTTCCAGCCGCCCGCATCCCGCGCTGGCCGAACAACTCCACGCTCAAAGCGACGGCGTGCCCCTTTTTGTAGTGGCCCTGCTGCAGCACATGTTTGAGACCGGCTATCTCTTTGTTAATTCAAGCAGTGATTGGGAAGTGACCGCCGCAGATGTCCCGGCGCTGCCTGCAACCCTGCGCGGCACGATTGAAGCCCGCCTGAATCACCTCAACCCCGCCCAAAGGCGCATCTTTGACTTCGCGGCCGTGATTGATGGCGAGTTCAACTTTGACCTCCTGAAGGCCGTCACTCAGCAATCGGAAGAGGACTTGCTGGGCATGGTGGACATTTTTCTGGATGCGGGTTTGCTGGTCGAACCGCGCAGCCTGAACCAACCGGATTTTAAAATCAGCCACGATTATTATGCCGAAATCGCCTATGAAACAATCCCCGCCGTCCGGCGCAGGTCAATGCACCTCCAGGTCGCCCGGATGATGGAAAACCTGTATGGCGGGCAGGTGGAAGGCCACGCGGCCACGCTTGCGGAGCATTACCACCGAGCCGGCAAAGCGAAAGAAACCATCCATTACGCCACGCTGGCAAGCGAACAGGCGCTGAAACGCTTTGCCAGCATCGAAGCCCTCCACTTCATCGAAATGGCCCTGCCCCTTCTCAGCTCCGGCAACATCGAACAGAAAGCTCAGTTCCTGCTGATGCGGGAGGGGATATTCGATCTGCAGGGATTGCGCAAGGAGCAAAACGAAGACCTGATCGCTCTGGAAGCGCTTTATCCGGACCTCCCGGAGGCAACCCGGGCGGAAATCCGGCTCAGGCGGGCGGCCTATGAGTGGCTCCTGGGGAATAACGAAGGCGCATTCAGCAATGTTGAGGCCGCCATTGAGATCGCCCAATCCGCGGGAGCCAGAGAAGTTGAAGCGCGGGCACTGCTTTTGGCGGGGCGGGCCGCATTGGACCTCAACCTGGCTGTTGATTACCTGCAACGCGCCCGTGCGCTGGCAAAGGAAGAGAATTTCCTTGCTTTGGAAGGGGATATCGTCCGCTGTCTGGGAAATGCAGCCTATTGGCAGAACCATTATCACCGGAGCGCCCAACTCTTCCACCAGGCGCTGACCATCCACCGCAAGGTTGGCGACTTGCGCGGGGAACTTTCTGCCCTGAATAATCTAGGTAAGGTGACCGAACTGATCAGCGACCTTTCGGAATCAGTGAGCTGTTATTCCCAGGCTGCCGAGCTCTGCCAGCGAATCAAGGACCGGCTGGCGGAAGGCGTCATCCTGACCAATCTGGCCGAAGTGACCACGAACCTCGGAAACTATCCGGA
>CAYUSC010000018.1:10553-15646 GCA_964447265.1 uncultured Candidatus Brevefilum sp. | reverse complement strand
AACTGCTGCCGGATCCAACCTCCCACCTTTACGTTGAATACCTGATCAACACCAGCCTTCTAAAAACCATAACAGGCGACCCGGAAGCCGCGGCTGTCATGGGCGAAGAAGCGCTGACCCTAAGCAAGGACCTGCCCTGGTTCCATGCCCCGGCTGCTAAAAATATCGGACACGCCTATCTGGCATTGGGGCAACTTCAAAAAGCCAAACAAAATTATCTACAAGCCGTCGAACTCTATCGAGCCTATCAACAAACCCATCTCATCCCGGAACCGCTGGCCGGCCTGGCACAGATCGCCTTGTTGGAAGGTGAACCCGAACAAGCATTTGCCTTCATACAGCCGTTCTTACCGGCGATTCTGGAGGGGAGCCCGCAAGGGCCGGACCGCCTGATGTGGGTCTACCTGGCCTGCCACCAGGCGCTGATTGCGAACGAAGACCCGAGCGCCTCAGAGGTCATCCACACAGGCCGCCAAATTCTCATTCAGCGGGCAGCAACCATCACGGATGAAAAACGCCGCCAGTCCTATTTGACGGGGATTGGAGAACATCGCGAGATCGCTCGTACCTGGCAGTTACACTCCAAAAACGATTAAGAATTTCGTAAGGGGGATTTGTTACCCTGTCCATAGTTAACCTATCCAGATAGCCTGGAGAACTATGGTTTCGCCAATACACCGCCAAACAATTGCGTTAATTGTCCGGGTTTGGGCTGAATATCTCGACGGTCAGCCCCCGACCTGGCGCGGGGTGATCGAAGGCTCCGAGCCCGGTGATATTAACCCTTTCACAAGCCTGGACGAATTGACCCGGATCATCCAGCAAAAATCGCTCGCGGAAACCCACCCAACAAATCCCAAAACCAATCCACCAGAGAGCTAAGGAGGCCATCGTGTTCAAAAAGAGATCGGTCATTATTATTCAGGTTTTTTTGTTTCTCGGCATTATCATCAGCCTGACAGGTCAGCCCAAGCAGGTTGCGGGAGCCACCGGCTGCATCTGGGAAGGATGGGTGGATACGGATTGGTATAACGCCCTCAACTGGGATGGATGTTATGACGGCAGCGCCAACCCCATCCACCCCGGCACGGACGACATTGTGGAGATCGGGGCAGGCAAAGCGCGCTATCCCTGGTTGACGCTTTACCAGGGCGCGATTGCGGTCAATACGCTGACAATCGAAGCGGGCGGCCAGATCACGGTGGACAACTACACAACCATCACCGCCAACCAATTTGATAATTACGGCCAGATCACCATTCAGAACGTAAGCGGACATGTCCTGCGGATCAATTCACCTTTCAATAATTACGGCACCGTCTCATTCGGAACCGAACCGACCCTGGTCCTCTATCTGTCCGGGGCTCATACCGGCAGCTTCTCAGGTAAGCAGCTAAGCTTCAATAATGCCGGCAGCACGCCGATCAATACCTTCGAGAGCGACTCGATCGTCAATGTGGACGTGCTTTATGTCGGTGATAACCAGACAGTTAAATTCAGCGGTGATGTCACGGCCGGGAGAGCCTATATCCGTTCAGGGGCTACCATCAATGTGACCAATTCATCCGGGGTGACGATTCATGAGGTCATCCTTCAAGGCGGGCAATACATCGTGGACAGCTACACCGTAGCTTCCGGCGATAGCTTCTCAGGTTCCGGCACCATTGAAGCCAATCTGATCAATTCAGGGACGGTCAGCCCGGGTAGTTCTCCCGGCACGATCACGGTCACCGGAGATTACACCCAACAGGCGGATGGCACCCTCTCCATTGAGCTGGGCGGCACCACTCCTGATACGGAACATGACCAATTGGCTGTCAGCGGTGCAGTCACCCTGGGTGGCACGCTGGAAGTGACATTGATCAATGAATTTTCACCGGAACTGGGCGACAGCTTCACGATCATGACCTTTGGTTCCGTATCCGGCAGTTTCGCGTCAGCCTCCCTGCCAACGCTGGCCCCCGGCCTGAAATGGGGTGTCAGCCTGGGCGAAACCGACATGAGATTAATTGTGTTGGCCGATGGCGGTTCCATCAGCGGCGAAGTGACCTATACCGGCGTTCATGGCACTGAGCCTATCACGGTTGGCTTGTTCACGGATCCGGGCGGTGCCCCGGTGCACACCGTCAATGTGGGCAGCGCCACAAGCGTTTACCCCTATTCCATCGTCGGCATCCCGGACGGCACCTACTATATTGGGGCGTTGATGGATCTGAACGGCAACAACCAACCCGATCCAGACGAACCCTTTGCCTGGTACAGCCTGACTCCAGGCGGTGCGCCAGCCCCATTGGTCATCTCCGGAGGCACACCCGAGTACACAGATATTGATATTCAACTAGACGATCCTTCTCTGAACTTTATTCCCCTTTTCGTCAATTAACACTGCCCGTTCTCTGAACCGTTGTACGGCATCGTGTAGGGGCGAGAACGATTTACCTCCTGTTGGAAGAAACAACAGGAGGTAACTTTTTAATCATTCGGGCCTGCCCAACACCTGACAATAAAGTCATTAATGATCCTATTCAGATTGCCGGGCTTCAGCAGGTGCTTTTGACGCTCATGCACCTGCCCACTTGGCCAACGAAGAACAACCCACCAGTATGGGGGGCAGGTGACCGGTTTTCCCTATAATGAAACTGTTGCCATCCATCAAATCTCATGCCTTAGAAACCTGAGAATATCTTGGGTGAGCGTCCCCGCGTTGCGCTACACTGTAATGGAATGTCATCATTAACATCAAAACAAGGAGTAAGAATGAACGGTCCGGCCATAAAAGTTCAAAACCTCGATAAAAACTTTGGAGACGTCCACGCCGTCCGCGGGGTCAGCTTTGAGATCCAGCAAGGTGAGATCTTCAGCCTGCTCGGCCCAAACGGGGCAGGCAAAACGACGACCATCGGCATGATTTCCGGTTTGCTAAAACCGGATGCCGGCGATGTCTGGCTGATGGGCCATTCCATCCAACAGGAGCCTGAAGCCGCCAAAGCCAAACTGGGTGTGGTCCCCCAGGAAATCGCCCTTTATGAAGACATCTCCGCACGAGCTAATTTGAGCTTTTGGGGGAAGATGTATGGCCTGAAAGACAGCCACTTGAGCAGCCGCGTGGAAGAAGTGCTCCAGCTCATCGGCCTGGAAGACCGGGCCACCGGCGTGGTTGCCAAGTTCTCGGGCGGGATGAAGCGCCGTCTGAATGTTGGCGTGGCCCTTTTGCACCAGCCCAGAATCATCATCATGGATGAACCTACCGTCGGGATTGACCCCCAAAGCAGGCGCAGGATCCTCGATTCCGTCAAACAGTTGCGGGATGATGGCGTCACCATCCTGTACACCACGCATTACATGGAGGAAGCTCAGGAGCTTTCCGACCGGATCGCCATCATGGATCATGGCGAGATCATCGCGGTGGGCACCCATCCGGAATTAATCGACATAGTTGGCGAACTGGACCGGATCACCCTGACCATCACCGGCGATTCTGCCAAGGTCAAACCCGTCTGGCAGGCCATTGAAGGCGTGAAGGAAATTTCATCGGAGAATGGCACGCTTCATCTGCTGGTGAATGACAGCAATCAGATCCTGCCGGAGGTCTTTGCCGCGGCTTCCTCTGTTGGTGTGCGGATCAATTCCGTCCAGATTCAGGAACCCAACCTCGAAGCCGTTTTCCTGCACCTGACCGGTCGCGCCCTGCGGGACTGAAAGGAACCACGATGAAAAGCATTACGATAGCCCTTAAAGATCTCAGTCGGGCTTTCCGCAGCATGTTCGCCTTGGCATTCATGTTCGGTGTGCCGATTTTGATGACCTTTTTATTCGCTTTCCTTTTCGGTGGATTTAGCAGCAGCGATTCGGAATTTACCATCCCAAAAACAACCGTCCAGCTCGTCAATTTGGATCTAGGCAGCGAGCTGGTCCCCGCATTTGAATTCGATAACCAAACAACCAGCTCTCTCGGTGAAATGCTGGTCAGCCTCCTCCAGGAGGATAACTTTTCCGAGTTAATGAGCATCACCCTCGCGGATGAAACCGAAGCTCGGGCGGCTGTAGATGCCCGCCAGGCCGGTTTGGCGATCATTATCCCCCCCGGTTTCACCAACACCCTGATCGGGATGTCGGATACTCCCGTTGCGATTGAATTCTATAAAGATCCGGAACTTTATCTGGGACCGCAAATTACCGAATCCATCGTCATGAGCGTGGTGGATGGGTTTTCTTCCGGCGTCATCTCAATGGATGCCATCCTGCAGGGGCTGGGCGCTCAGGGCATCGAGCTCTCCCCGGAACAACAGGCTCAATTAGTGCAATCCCTGACGCTGGAAGGCGAAGCCAACGGCCGCACCCAGGCCGAGTCCCTCACCATCCTGCCCCCAACCACCTCAAGCGGAAGTGAACCCGTCAGCCTGCTGCAAGCCATCGTTCGCAGCATCATGGGCGGCATGATGGTCTTCTATGCCTTTTTCACCGGCGTCTCCGCAGCACAGACCATCCTTCAGGAGCAGGAAAGGGGAACCCTGGCCCGTTTATTTATTTCCCCAACCCCCATGCGAACCATCCTGAACGGCAAATTTCTCGCAGGGTTTCTGATGATCATTGTTCAGGTTTCCACCCTGCTGCTTTTTGGCCGCCTGGCCTTTCGGATCAACTGGGGACCTTTGTACAACCTGGCCATTTACACGGTTGGGCTTGTGGCAGTGGCGTCCAGCTTCGGGATCTTCATCATGTCCTTCGTGAAGGATTCCAAGCAGGCCGGCGTGATCTACGGCGCCTTGCTGACCTTCACCGGTATGCTGGGCATTTCCAGCATTTTCACCGTTGGCACTTCGGCTGAACGAGCCTTTGAATTCATCCCGCTGGTCGTACCGCAAGGTTGGGCCATGAATGCGCTGCAGACTTCCTGGCGAGGCGATTTTGTCCAATCTCTGCTGTTCTCCGGTGGAATGCTGGTCTGGGCGCTGGTCTTCTTCCTGATCGGGAACGCCCGGTTCAAAAAGCGATTTGCATAAAGAGGTTATGATGAAATTCATCGATATCGCCATTAAGGATTTTTATCAATTATTCAAGGATTGGAAACCGATCATTTTCCTGATCATCTC
>CAYUSC010000018.1:2591-10453 GCA_964447265.1 uncultured Candidatus Brevefilum sp. | reverse complement strand
AGAGAAAACAGCGAAGTTATGCTTACCGCTATTCTGGACGAGAATTCAACGGTCGGCGTCACCATCCAGCAGGAAATCTCATCCATCACCAGCCGGCTCCAGAACGCCGCCAATGCCGCCGGAGCCGCCGTTGAACTTTATGCCCAGCAAACCGAAACGCCGGATAGTGCTGAAATGGCTGCCGTTTACGACACCACGTTCGACACCGTCATGCAGGCCTGGCAATCCCCACCTGTCACCGCCCTGGAAACCCAGACCGCACCGGATGGCAGTCAGCAGACCGAAGATGAAAACGCCTTTGCCCAATCCCTGCCGGGGATGATGGCCCAGTTTGCCATTGCCGGCTTGATGGGTGCGGCGGAGATCATCGTTCAGGAACGCAAATCCGGAGCGCTTGACCGGATGATGAGCATGTCCGTCCGCCGCGGCGCTGTCCTTGCCGGTCACTGGCTGGCGATGTTTGGGATGATCTTTATGCAGTTCATTGTCCTGGTGGCCTTTGGGCAGATCTTCCTGCGGCTTGATTTCCTCGCTTCCCCGCTGGCAACGCTGGCCCTTTCTGTGGCAAGCTGCGCCTTTGTAGCCAGCCTCGGTTTGCTGATCGGCGTTATTGCAAAAATGCCCGAGCAGACCTCCATTTACGCACTGATCCCTATGTTCCTCTTCTCAGGACTGGGCGGCGCTTGGGTTCCCCTGGAATACCTCGGAGATACCGTCCTGAAGATTTCCCGGTTCACGCCCGTCTATTGGATTATGACCGGCTTCCGTGATATCCTCCTGCGCGGCGCTGGGCTGATGGAAGTCTGGCCTTCGTTCCTGGCATTGATGGCCTTCTTTATCATCTTCCTGATCCCCGCCGTGTTAGTATTCAGGAAAAAATAAGGTCAGATCCCTGTAAAATCAAAACCGGCCAGTTTGCATCAAACTGGCCGGTTTTTGCGTCAACCACCCTTGTCACTTCAGGGAATGGTCGCCATTCCAGATATACTTATGGTCACCCTGACCTTCCCAGGCTTTGAGGGTTGCCCGGTAGAGCGCCCGCTCAAAGAAACCCCCATCCAATGAAAGCCCGTCATATCCTTTTTTGAGCAGGATGGGCATCATCGGCGTCAACTGTTGACCATAGTGGTTCATACATGCCTCGGGATGGAATCCCGGCCAGGAATAACACGTCACCGCCGTCCGGCGATGTTCTGTGGGGACACCCTCCGCAACCGTGTCTTCCCAATCCTTATCCTCCGGGTGGAAAACGTATTTATCCAGGTTACCTTTCGGAATCCCCTCAATCCCGCGGACAACCGGCGGTTGCGTGGTTGGGATATAGGGATCAACCGAGAGGTCGACAATGACGGCATGTTCCGGGAGGTATTGAATCCACTTATTCGGGATCACCGGTTTTGCAGGGTTACGCCGCTGGGTGGCATCAATCAGGATGTCGGTTTTCCTGAGCAGGGCAATCATCTCCTCTTTGTGGCTGGAAAGGTTCCGGCCTACGGCCCGGCAGGTTGCGCCGGGACCGCCCCGCTCAATATGTTCATTGTTGCGCTCGATGTTGCCCAGGTGCACGGCCGCATCCACGGCATGCCGACCGACCATCCCTGTCCCCAAAAGGAGACAGCGAATCGGCTTCCCATCCGGCCTCACCAAACCCGGCCAATAGGCCTCCAGAAGTTCATAGGCCACCTCCAGCCCATTCCACGCCACTGCCTTCATATTCTCAACCAGGCGCCCATCGTTATCATTCACAATGCTGTCGAGTGAGATGGTCTTGAGGCCCAGTTTTTGATATCGGGGAATTCTATTAGGGTGTGTCGGATAGTGGAGCATGGAGATCAGAGTCGTCCCGGGTTTCATCCGCTCAAAATCCTGGTCGGGGGAGCGCAAAACCAGAACCACATCCTGTTCGAAAGCCTCCTGCCGGTTTCCAAAAGCGATCTGGATGTTTCCCTGCCGAAAATCCGCCTTATCGAATCCGGATCGTGACCCATAACCCTCTTCGATCACCACCCGGAAGCCCAAACCGGCGAGCGTTTGGATGAACTCGGGCATAAAGACGCGCTTTTCACCCGCCTCCTGCACCATTCGCGGGAAGCCTATTGATTCTGGTGGAGTCATGAAAGTCCTTTCACTATTTTATTGATGGCTGGACGATAAGAAAATCACCCGCGGGAACCTTCAAGGTTTACCCCCCGGGTGTGAGCAGTTCAACAATAACTCAATTTCTCATACAGTTAAAAACTATCGGCAAAGGTATTATACCGGATGGTTTGAGTAAGGGTTATCAATTCTGTCAGGTCGCCCCTTGTGTCCGCCCCAACAGCACCAAAAATGTAGGTCACGTGCCGCGCAGCGCACGTGACAAAATAAACGCGGGCGTTATGATGCGCTCAACACCGAAAGCGTCGGATTTGAATTTGGTGCGCACAAAGAAGTGCGCACCCTACTGAATATTCGACCGACAATGTGATGATGAACACAAATCCCCAACACACCGTAGGTGCGCCCCTTGTGGGCGCTTTTTTTAAAGTGGGCACGATTCCCAAGGGATACAAGCGGATCCGGCACTACGGTCACGGTAGAATAATGGATGTTTGCCAACCCCTACCCACCTTCGGCACCCTTACCCTCGGGAGGGGAAGGGACGGGGTTGGGGTAAATGATTGATAAGTCTCACCCATTTTCCAATCCCAACCCAAAATCGTTTTATAATCTAACTAACAACACTCGCCACCTACTCACCAAGGAGGAATCTATGTCCAAACCCCGACCCGTACGCGCCCCGCGCGGCGCTCAACTGACCTGCAAATCCTGGCTCACCGAAGCTCCTTTCCGCATGATCCAAAACAACCTGGATCCGGAAGTGGCCGAGCGCCCGGATGACCTGGTCGTCTATGGCGGACGGGGACAGGCAGCCCGATCCTGGGAAGCCTTTGATGCGATTCTGGAAACTCTTAAGGAAATGGAAGATGATGAAACCCTTCTGGTGCAATCCGGTAAGCCGGTGGTCGTCTTCAAAACCCATCGTGATGCCCCCCGCGTGTTGATCGCCAATTCCAACCTCGTCCCCCACTGGGCCACTCAGGAACATTTTGATGACCTGGCCGCCAAGGGGCTGATCATGTACGGCCAGATGACTGCCGGATCATGGATCTATATCGGCACCCAGGGCATCCTGCAGGGCACCTATGAAACCCTCGGCTCACTGGCCCAGCAGCGCGGCTGGCCCTCCCTCAAGGGCAAATTCGTCCTGACCGCCGGACTGGGTGGGATGGGCGGCGCCCAACCGCTGGCCATCACCATGAATGAAGGCGTCGGCCTGATCGTGGAAGTGGATCCCGAGCGCGCCCGTCGGCGGCTCGAGATCGGTTATGTGGACGCTGTGGTGGACGAGCTTGAAGAAGCAATGACCCTGGTTGAAGAAGCCGTTGAACACGGTGAGCCAAAATCCATCGGCCTGATCGGCAACGCGGCCGAAATCTACCCCGAATTGATCGCCCGCGGCGTGGTGCCGGATGTGGTCACCGACCAGACTCCCGCCCATGACCTGATGAGCTATGTCCCCGCCGGGCTGACCCTGGCAGAAGCGGATATCCTGCACGAAAAGGACCCCGCGGAATATGCCCGCAAATCACAGGCCTCGATGGCCGCCCATGTTCAAGCCATGCTGGAGATGCAGAAAAAGGGCGCGGAGGTGTTTGATTACGGCAACAATCTCCGCCAGCGAGCCTTTGATTACGGCGTCAAGGACGCCTTCAACTTCCCCGGTTTCGTCCCGGCCTATATCCGCCCCCTGTTCTGCGAAGGGAAAGGCCCCTTCCGCTGGGTGGCGCTCTCCGGCGATCCGGAAGATATTTACGAAACCGACCGGGTGATCAAGGAACTCTTCCCCGAGGACGAACATCTCCACCGCTGGCTGGATATGGCCCGCGAAAAAGTCCCCTTCCAGGGACTGCCCTCCCGAATCTGCTGGCTGGGTTATGGTGAACGGGCCAAGGCCGGTCTGGCATTCAATAAACTTGTGGCGGAAGGTAAAGTCTCCGCGCCGATCGTGATCGGCCGGGACCACCTCGATTCCGGTTCGGTTGCTTCACCCAACCGTGAGACCGAAGCGATGAAAGACGGCACGGACGCGGTCAGCGACTGGCCGCTGCTCAACGTGATGGTCAATGCCGTCAACGGCGCCACCTGGGTCTCGTTCCATCATGGCGGCGGTGTGGGCATCGGTTTCAGCCAACATGCCGGCCAGGTGATCGTGGCCGATGGCACCCCCGAAGCGGCTGCCCGGTTGGAACGGGTGCTGACGGTGGATCCCGGTCTGGGTGTTGTCCGTCATGCCGATGCGGGCTACGAACAAGCCATTGAAGCCGCCAAACGCTTCGGCCTGAAAATGCCGATGTTGAAGGAGGATTAACCCTTTGGAAGGACGTAAGCGCCGTCTGTTTTTCTTCACCCTGATGATCGCACTGGGAATCGCCGCCGGTGTGGCTTATGGCTGGCTGGTTAACCCGATCCAATATGCGGATACGGGACCTGCCACATTGGGGATGGATTACAAGACCGACTATGCCCTGATGACGGCGGAGATCTATCATGCCGAGGGCGATCCCGTGATGGCGATGGCGCGTCTGACCATTTTGGGCGAGGATCCCGTCCTTCAAGTCATGGATGATGCTCTGGACTTCGCACAGGAACAACACTATAGCGATCATGACCTGCAGTTGATGAACGACCTGCGCCAGGCTATTGCTTTAATCCAGGGGGAGGGTCAATGAAAAACGGCTGGCATAAGCTGGATGATTTTGAAGAGACTCGCCAGATTCGGGTGAACGAACCCCGCCCGTCGGAGGTCGTCATCACCAAACCGGTAAACGAACCTGGCCGAAAGCCTTTCCCCTGGTACCTGATCACGGGTTTGGTGCTGGGATTCCTGCTTGGGCTGCTTTATGCCTGGTGGGTCAATCCGGTGGTCTACAGCAACACCGAACCTGCCACGCTGCGGTCGGATTATAAGGATAATTACCGACTCACCATCGCCCAGGCCTATGCCGCCACAGGTGATCTGGAACGGGCCGCAAGCCGACTGGCGCTGCTGCGAGAGGAAGACACCATCTTCGAACTGGGCTCCCAGGCCCAGCAAGCGCTGGCCGCGGGGTTCTCCGAAGATGCCCGCGCCCTGGCCCTGCTGGCATCAGCGTTGCAGGGCGATCCTGAGGCGCTGATCCCAACGGCCTCCCCCTGATTGTTGGACTGAATAGATAAAAAGTTAGGGCGGCTGCGATAGCCGCCCTTATTTGTTAATTAAACCTGCTTTTCGCCCAGATCGTACCGGTAAACATTGGTCTCCCGCTGCTTGAAACCGATGGCGCGGTACATGGCATTGGCCGCCTCCCGGGCGGGCCGCGAAGTCAGGTTCACCTCACTCAGCCCCAACTCCTTTGCCCCGTTCAGGCAGGCTTTGGTCAGCGCCTTGCCCCAACCCTGGCCGCGAGCTGCCCCATCCACAACCACGTCTTCAATCCAGCCATGCCGGCCAGTCGGCGATTGGGTTACAGCCAAAGTCGCCGAACCCACAATGGCCAGACCTTTTTCTGATGAGCGGGCCAGATACACCAAGGTATCCGGTGACTCTGCCATCTCAGATAGTTCATCTTTGGTGGGTGGCTGAGCATGGGAAGAAAGCTGGGGGATCAAGCGCTCGAAGGCTTCGATAATTTCGGGGGTTATATGGGTCATCAATTCAATGGGCATAGGCTTCAATTCCTCTCAGATTTGCCTCCATTTTATCACCTGCCAGAACCTGACTTCCTATTTATAATTGGCGGTGTACCATCGGATAAACCTGGAGAGAAAATGGCAGAGAAAATTGATGAAATCATTACGAACTTCACCGGTTCACTGGAGAATTTTAACACCGCGCTAAAAGCCATCCCCGAAGCGGGACTGGATTGGCGGGAAGGCGGCGAAGGCTGGTCCATCCGCCAAATCATCCACCATGTGGCCGAAGACTGCACTGTCTACGCCTTTATCATCGAGCGCGCCCTGGCCACCCCCGGCTGCAAGATCACCTTTGGTGAATTCCCCGGCAACGAACCCTGGGGAGAACGCCTGGGTTGGGATACCAAACCAGTGGAAATCGCATTGGAATTGATGCGCGTCCAGCGCCGGTTCATCGCCGAAATGATCTCCCTGCTGCCTGATCAACTGGAAAACGAAGTGCTCTATTTCAATGACGAAGGCAAAGAACTGGGCAAAGGCAATGTGGAAAACATGGTAAAAATGCTCACTGAGCACATGGAAGAGCATACCGCCACCATTCAGCGGATTGCCGCGGAACATCAGGCCTGAGCAACTCCCGTTTAAAAATCCAATTCCTTACGAACCTGCTCCCCCAACAGCGGCAGCGGCAGACTGCCGCCATTTAAGACCGCCGTGTGAAAAGCCCGCAGGTCAAAATCCGCGCCCAGCACCTCTTCCGCCTGGTGGCGCAGATCCCGAATGAAGGTATACCCGGCGAAGGCTGCCATCGCCTGGCCAGGCTGGGCGATTTGCACCAGGACCCAATCGTTCGCTTCCGAACGATCCATCCCGGCATGCTCCACCAGGTAGCGCGCCGCGGTGGGCAGATCCCATCCAAGAGCATGTAAACCGACATCCACCACCACCTGAGCGGCAGCGAACAGTTCTTGCTGAAGCCGCGCCAGATCAGCGTTGGGATCATCCACATACATCCCCATCTCCCAGGCCAGATATTCGGCATACAGCGCCCAGCCCTGGTCATAAGCGGGAAAGTGAAGCGCCTTACGGAACAACGGCAAGTCGGATTCATTCACGACCGCGGATTGGTAGTAACGGCCGGGAAAAGTCTCCTGATAAATGTGGGTGGGCATATCAAACAGGGCATCCTGCCCGGTGAACCCGGCGTAAAAGGCGGCTCGCCGAGAGCCATCCAATGCCGCGGGTTCAAAATAGGCCCCCTGATAGACCGGCACCATCACCAGGTCCTTTTGGATTTCACCCTCAAAAGCTTCCGACATCACCGTTTCCGCCTCGGTCAGCAGTCCATGCAGGGCGACGAAAATATCCAGCCCCAGGACGTAATCCTGATCCACTTTCGCCTGGCGGAAAATTTCCTGCAAGGATTCCTCCGGGTCATAGCCCGCCTCGGCAGCCAGCGAACGAACCTCCGCCTCCAATGCCTCCAATTCACGCTCCCCAAGCTGCAACCATTCCTCAGGCGTTTTATCCAGAGTCGTGATTTGCCGGATCAAGCTGGAATAATAGGCTGCGCCGTTGGGCTGGTGGAGCAGGCCCACCTGGTCCGTGGTGGACTCGGCCAGCCCATAGAGCGCCTCCATCAGACGATCAAAAGCCGGCAGGATCACCCGGTCCGCAATTTCACCCCCACGGTCATAATAAGCCCAATGATCTTCGCGGCTGAGGCCTTCCAGATTATACAGGCGGACTGCCAGAACACTGACAAAGGGCGTTTTTCGTCCCACCTGCCAGCGATGCGCGCCCATCTCTTCCATCACTTCCGCATAGAGCGCATAAGGAATTTGCACACCCTCGTCCTGTTGGTCATGGAGGTAAACAATCAATTCATCCACTTGGGGGCCAATGGCTTCCAGGCGGGCGAGGTAGTCCTCCACATCCGCTTCATCCTCAAAAGGCTGCTGCGTCATCAGCAGGTAGGTCAACTGATCCGTCAGCCCACCCATGTCATTCCAGAGAGGAAAATCCAGCCACTGGTAAGGGTGCAGGGCTACCCGGCTTTCCAGATACCAGATGAAGGTCCGCAGATGCAACTGCACAGCCTCATCCAGTCCCGCCAGATCTATTTCTTTGGCCAGAGCGAGCAGTTC
>CAYUSC010000018.1:0-2491 GCA_964447265.1 uncultured Candidatus Brevefilum sp. | reverse complement strand
CAGAATCAATAAAAGAAAAAGGTGCGCCTTCAATTGTTTTTCAGGCATGGATCATCGCTTTCCGTACCCAGGCGTGTGAACCCATCATAGCCTGAAATAGGATGAACCCGCACATACTGGGGGATGATTTCACCCCCTCCGCTGGCATGAAATCTTCTCCACCGGGTCAGATGGTCAATGTAACCAATATAAGATATATTTCATCTTATTTATAAGTTTTATGATAAAAAATGGAGAAAAGGAAATGAAAAAATTAACTGCCCTTGTCGTGATCAGCATGTTTGCTCTCGCGGCATGCCAACCCCTGAACCTCACTACCTCCGGCGAAGTCGTTGACTCAGCAGCTATTTCCCCCAACGAACCTTCCCTCGAAACCGAAGATAGAAGCACCGAAGAACCCAATGACGGTGAAAGCTCGGATTCTTCCGACGCCATGGAAATGGAATCCCCATCCGAAAGCTCAGGTAGCCAATATTCCGTTGAAATCCAGATCGAAAATGGCGCTATTGTTCCAGAAGAGCTAACTCTGCATGAAGGTTCCGTGATCACCTGGACCAACACTGATACCGTCAGCTATACCATCACCATCGTGAAAATGGACGACTCGTCCGATGACAGCATGGATGACAGCAGTGACGATTCTTCCTACGACGACTCCTACTATTCCGGTGAATACACGGTTGAACCCGGCCAGACCCTGTCCTTAACCCTGCCGGACAGCGGCGTCTATCAATTCACGATTTCAGGTGGAACGGTCACCCTCAGCGGCATGATCTATGTCTCAGATAGCGAAAGTGACGACTCCTACGACGATATGTTGGATGATTCAATGGACGACAGCTATGATGACAGCAATGATGACATGTACGATGACAGCTCAGACGATTCGTACGATGACAGCAACGATGACTCATCCGATGACAGTTATGATGACGAATACGACGATGAGGAAGATGACAGCGAGGATGAAGAGGATTCTCACAGTTTCCTCTTCCTGTTCCTGGCCTGATCAAATCCAAATCAAACTCATTTGAAAATGAAAAGACCTCTGGTGGAATTTCCGCCAGAGGTCCGTTCAAAATAAAAAGAACAGGATTCGGAAAAAATGAACAAAACCACGTTTGTTTTATTAATCCTAACCCTCACAGGACTGGTCTGGTTCAGCACGGCCATTGAAGCCGATGCCGCGCCGGATTCCCAGGCCATCCAGGCAACTTCCACCACCTTCCTTCCCATTTTCCAAACGCCGGATGATTACGTTTTACCCTATGCCACCCTTGAAGAGGTCGCGGGTGGATTTGCCTCACCGGTGAATATGGCAACTCCGAATGACGGCACCGGACGGCTGTTCATCGTGGATCAGATTGGCCTGATCTACATCATTGACGCCACGGATACCCTGCTGGCAACACCCTTTTTGGATATCTCCGACCGGCTGGTCACGCTAAACACCGGCGGCGATGAACGCGGGCTGCTGGGTCTGGCATTCCATCCCGATTACGCCACCAACGGCCGCTTCTTTGTTTATTACAGCGCGCCCCTGCGGGTTGGGGGCACCGGTTCCCATACCAACCAGGTTTCGGAGTTCCAGGTGGACCCGGGCAACCCCAATCTGGCGGACCCCAATTCTGAAAAGGTCATCATTCAGATCGACCATCCCCAAACCAATCACAACGCAGGGCCGATCCTCTTTGGCCCGGATGGTTACCTTTATATCGCTCAGGGCGATGGCGGCGGCAGCGGAGATAAATCCACGGGGCATGTCGCGGATTGGTATCTTGTCAATGCCGGCGGGAATGGGCAGGATAACGAAGCGAATATGCTGGGCGCTATCCTGCGAATTGATGTGGATAATGGCGATCCCTATGCCATCCCACCCGACAACCCGGACATCAGTACCAATTTCCCGGAAATATGGGCTTTTGGTTTCCGCAATCCTTACCGGATGGCCTTTGATCCCGGCGGCACGAACGAACTTTTCGTTGCCGATGTTGGCCAGAACCTTTGGGAGGAGGCTTCCATTGTGGAGAGCGGGGGTAATTATGGCTGGAACGTAATGGAAGGGACTCACTGTTACAGCACTTCAGACCCTGAAAACCCGAACGCCATCACCAGCTGCCCAACGCAGGACCCGGACGGCCGCCCGTTGATTGACCCTGTGATTGAGTTCCCTAACCATGACCATCCTGATGGCGGGTTTGGCACGGCTATCATCGGCGGTGTGGTTTATCGCGGCGGCGAAGTGGTCACCTGGGAAGGTAATTACTTCTTCGGCAACTGGAGCCGGAATTACCAGCCGGATGGCGATGTCTTCATTGGCATCCGCCCCGCGACGGATACCGGCGGCACCTGGGACTATCACGAGATCATCTTCACCAATACCCCTAATGGTCGGCTGAACCAATATTTATTGAGCTTCGGACAGGACCTCAACGGCCAAATTTACCTGCTGACTTCCGGCCTTTCCGGTCCCAGCGGAACAACCGGAAAA
>CAYUSC010000017.1:0-30000 GCA_964447265.1 uncultured Candidatus Brevefilum sp. | reverse complement strand
AACAGGTTGGTCTTTAGTATGGACTCTGCGCCGATCCTAAGCTCATCCAGAGTAAGCGGCCTGAGTCGCGGCGTGGGCGGCATTGCCATCGCTGCCAGGTCGGAGAGTGAATCAAGGCCATATTCACGTTTATAAAAAACACCGGCGGAATTTTCAGGATTCCACTGGACGCTCTCAACATCCGGATGAGAAATACGGAAATCTCCGGGTCGGCTGGCAATGAATTCGATTAATTGAGCGAACTGATCCAAATCCAAATACGAATGAGTCATAGCATTGATGACATATGTCGTGTCATCGGGCAGGTTTTCAGCAAGCGTGGAAAGCCACACTTTTGGGTCTGCCATCATCGGCGCGCCTTCACCAGGGTTCATCCCGCAATAAGTGGGGATTTGCCCACCCTGTTGACTTGCCGCAAAGAGATGGCTCTCGTGCATTGGTGACAAAATCACGGCGTTATCATCAAACGGCGCTTTGATGTCATAGGAACCGGCCCCCATCCGGGTAAGCACAAATTCATCGGGCGAGTCCATAACGCCATTGCCCTTGGCATCGGTTGGCAAAGGAATGACATTGAGAATCGATTGGATTGCCAGATAACCGCCAAAGGTACCTTCGATAGGCTCCCGTGTTTCAACATCCAGCGTGCGGGTTTCAAACTCCCACATCGCCTTCACCGCCTGACCCCAATCCATTCCCCGGATATCCTTTGGATGTCCAACCGGGCCAACGGTGGCATGTCCTGCGCCGCCGTGATACCCAATCGGCATTTTCATCCGTTTGATCTTCTCGATCGTCTCCGGTGAATCTTCCGCCACCTGCTGCAGAACGGCGCCAACAAACCCGTAATGGGCTTTGACACCATAGCGTTCATATAAGTCCGTCATTGACCGGACCGCTTCAACTGAATTTTCGCGATGAGCCGGGTCGTCCCAATGATGGAAGAACATCAGGACAATTGGAGATTTTCTGGTCATTTGCTTTTCTCCCGTTCCAGCGCCAAACGCAAGGTCTCAATTTGGTAGGCGCCGATGGATTTCTCGAGTCTGTTGGCATCCGGCTTGGCCTGCTGTTGATCATATTCAATGATGTCCGTTTCCCAGGCATCCTCGATCTTCCGGAAGGTTTCAATGGTCATTTCTGCCGGTTTTCCGTTTGCCTCATAGCACCGGAGGATCAGACCCTGACCATCCTCCGCTTTTTTAAGCCAGGTTGGGATGACATTTTCCTTGTTAAGAGACAAGAATGATAGAGATTCCGGAAGGGTTCGGACCTTGTTCCCGAGTCGTTTACCGATTTTTTCCTTGATGAGATGAGGGAACATATCCAAATGGTCATCGTGGACGAAAGAGAATATCGGTGTGAGGTGTTCAAAGCCAGACCGGGCTGATACTGCTGCATTTACCTCACTCGAATCAAAGGACAGGCTGAAATCATATCGGTGATGGCCGGTCTGATGCCAGCGGACCTCGGGGTTTTCCGGCCGAAGGTCAAATTTGTCCGGAATATCGGATGGATTCTCGATGCTGTCCAATTGCAGGTGGGCCAAATATTCCAATTGGTCATGGCAGCTAAAGGTGGTCTTCATTAATATAGGTTGGATGAGCAAACCATTTGGAAATTGCGGAATTCGGTTTCTGAAATCAAAGGGGATCACTTCGCTTGCAAGTGTGACACCCTTTTTGGGCGTTCCCACCCGAAGCCAGTTACGCACGCCGCGGACACTGGGATGGATTTTGGTCCAATCCTTATTTTCCTCGCCGAACCTCGTATGCCCAAAGGGCACACCGTAATCAATATTCGTTTTCCCTTCGATGGCAAATGGGAAAGCCTGGCGCAGCTCCAGATCGGCTTCGCCTTTCCAATCAATCTCAGTCGAAATATCAAGCCGCCTAAGAGTGCGATAGAAACGATAGGATTGCCGGTAAGGATTGCCTTTAATTTCGCCGTCGATAACCCATTCCGCCCGAACCGGTCCGTTTTCAGCCAGCCAGGCCTTTGAGGGATAGGCGGAGCTGCGCCAGAATTTCCCGGTCAAATGCTCATCTTCATCGTGAGCCAGGTTTTCCAAAAGGAGGAGTTCTCCCAGCGGGAAATTTGCGGCATCCAACTGATTGGCATCCGAGCCTTTCTCAGCCAGGTTACTGATATAACCTGATGGATCAAAAGAAATTTTGTGCCACGGCGATTCATAATCCGCCCCGCCCTGATGGACCAAAACGGGTTCCTGTTCAATTTCAGGAGTCTCGTCCAGACAGTAGAATGTCCGATAACCGCAAGCCGGCATATCCACCGACAACAGAATGCGGCATTGTTTGATGCTGCCATCGGCAAAGTGTGAAATTTGAACAATCTGGAAGCGGACATCTTCGCCGCTCTCGTCAACTATCCGAAGCCGGAATTGCTCCCCTTTTGAAAACTCCAATTGAACTTCCGCCACATCCGTTCGAGGCCACATCAGAGAATTGAAGAGGACAATCGGCTTACCTTTTCCCTGAAAATCAATCGCGAGGCTGATTTCCGCCAGGCTCTGGTTAAGGGTCAGATCGCTCAGGATCCGGGCGGATTTAATCTTGCCCAACTTGATCATATCGGAGACGAGTCCGTTTCGACCTCCCGAATTATGTTCACTGGCATATAAGCGATCTTCCCAAATTTGATCGAAAAGGGACTTGGGGTAGTCAAATTGATTACTGATCAGGTCCGCAATGGCACTGAAAGCCTCCGCGGCGGCCTGCCGCGGTTCGCACTGCCTTTCAATCATCACCCGTTCGCCCTGAAAAGCGCCGATGGTATCCCACCAGTTCGGCCCCTCTCCCGTTGAAGTCGGAAGAGCAGCCGAGTCAACAGCGTTGAAAAACTCCGTCGCGGTTGCGAGCTGTAGGTTCGGATAAAGAAATTCATGGTTCCATTCAGCGATATTGCGGACCACTTCCAGGGTCGGACGTTCCACATCCGTGCCGTCCGCAATGAAGATGTCCCGCGGAAGATCATACTTTTCCAAATGGGATGCAACGTCATCGAGGAATTCAGGCAGACGGGATTTCAGAACGTCATACGATTCCCTGAAACCGAGCATTCTCCCCACCCCATAACCGCCCGGGGTAAAGCAAGTGATGACATCGCTTCCATCCGGGGACTGCCAATTGAAGAGACTGGGGCCCAAATAGCCGCTATAGTCATGCTCAAACAGGTTAAATTCTTTCCAAATGACAAAATTGGGCACACCGGCACGTCTAAGAATCTGCGGGAGCTGGAGTGTGTGTCCGGGGCAATCCACGTTCCAGACCACTTGTGCATCTATGCCAAACGATTCTTTTAACCAGCGCTTTCCAAAATAAAGTTCTCTGATCAGGCTTTCGCCCCCGGCCGTCAGTTCGGTCGGACCAAAATAAAAAGCGCCGCACTCAAAATAGCCCTTCTTGATCAGAGCCACGATCGTTTCGGTGGCTTCCGGATGGCGCATCAAGTATTCCTTTAAATAGAAAGCGTGCTCCATACTGAAACGAAATCCCGGAGAAACCTCCTGAAATTTGATCAGATCATCGATGCAGGCCAGACAGGTGTCAATACAATAATCCGGGATTTCCGGCCAACACAAATCCGCGTGGGTGTGCGGGACGATGAACACTTTCAAATCATCTGAAGGGATTTGGCCCTTGTGATCCCGTTTAATGTATTTCAGACCGGAAAAATTTTCATTCTCGGTCTGCGACTCCAGGAACACACCAATGGAGCGTTTTCTCTTTTTCTCGTTTGCCATACACAACCTTTCACCTACCAGGCCAGGTTGCCATAATTGACCGCTTCATATTAAGTTCTCATGAAACGATCTACATTGACTATAGTGCAAATTCATCAACCAAACAACCCAGCCCAATACCTCTCATCCCTTTTTAGGTTCAGGAATGAGAGGCAACTCTTCATAAAAAACAAAGGACGATTACTTCGCCTGGACAGAGACCCAATTCCGGGACTGTGACGATTGAAGAACGGCATCCACAACCGCCTGGGCCTTCAACCCATCAACAATATCAGGCAGCGTGTTCTGATCGCCAGTTTGGATCGCCCGGACAAATTCGATGCCCTGGTCATATCTGAAGCCGAGATTAGGAGCCGTCGCCAACACATCCCGCTGGGAGTATGCTGACCTCAGGAAGGATTCAGGCACCTTCACATTAATTAAACGGGTGGCGTCATAGGGCTGACCGGGGCAAATCTCCAGGGAGAATGGGGACTGCAGCGAATAAACGGCGGTTCCTTTTGTCCCATTGACCTCGACATATTGATGGTCTTCCAGGCCGCAACCTCTGCCGGGAACCAGACGAGAGACTTCAAATACGCCTGTAGCGCCATTTTCAAATTCAGCCAGGTATCCGGCTGCGTCATCCAGTTCACAGGGGATCATTTCACCCGTGGCGGGAAGCACCCGCTCGTGAAGGAAGGTCTTGGTATATCCGGATACTGCCGCAATATCGCCAACCAGGTATCTGGCAAAGTCAATCAGATGGACACCCACATCACCTAATGCGCCGGTCGGGCCATTCAGCGCAGGGTTCGAGCGCCATCCCAAATAGAACTCGGGGACAAGCTGCAGATAGTTCGCCCGAAAATGGCGGATTTCACCAAACGCGCCTTCATCGATCAGATGCCGGATATAGCGCATCGCCGGGACAAAGCGGTAGAGGAACGAAACCACGTTGGTCAGGCCGGTTCCCTCAACAGCCGTCGCCATTTCCCGGCATTCGCCGAGGTTCAGACCAATTGGCTTTTCACAAAGGACATGCTTCTTCGCTTCAATCGCTGCTAAGGTGATGGGTTTATGCAGGTTATTCGGCGTGGCGATAATGACCGCATCAACCTCTTTGTCAGCCAGGACGTCTTCATAATCCTGCGTGACGTATGGGATGTCATGAACGGCTGCCAGGTGCTGAGCCGCCTCGAGATTGGCGTCGCAGGCAAAACGCAGTGCTGCACCGCCACTGAGGAGAAGTCCCGGTATATGGACATTTTCCGTGATCCAGCCACAACCGATTAAACCAATGTTGAGTTTTCTATTCGTTGTCATATTTTATTCCTCAGATGAGTAAATTAATCCTTCGGTAAGGATTCAAATTCTTTCAGGAGTTCACGGGGCGTAATAAATTCCATCTGAACGCCGGAATCTTTCCGCTCCTGCAGACCTTCCATGAACAATTTCAAGCCAAGTCCCTCACGGCCCAAAGGTTGACCGCTTTTTGTCGCGTGATGATCTTGCCAGAAAAAGTTGGAGTGGAACGTAGTGGCAAAGTAATAGATGTGAGAAGGGTCCTGATCCTTTAATTGGGCTGCCACTGTTCGGTCGAAACGCGCCAGCGCCTCATGGGGTTGTTCACAGCGGGGCGTATTCAACGGCGAATCCGCCGTGATCATCCCATTAAAATCAATCTTCAGCATTTTCACGCCATCGCCATAGTCCGCCTGATAAGCATAGGGGCAGGCGCAACCAGGCTCGATATCCTGCGGCTTACTCTGCCAATGGCCATCCCAATCCTCATACGAGATTTTATAACCCAGAATGTTGGCCGTATGGTCGATGACATATTCCGCTTCTCTCGGGTCCATCGGTGGCGAAGCGTTTTTATGTCCACCGGTGAATGTCAGCCCGCCATTCACTTTCCTGCCGTTTTGATAAACCCGCTCGGCAAAGCAGTGCATATCCGCCAAGCGGCGCCAAATCCCTTTTGGGGTTGGGGGGGACCAGATCCAACAGAATCCTTTCCCGGCATAATAGATGTTATGGGTCTGGATCCCGAATTCACAACCCAGGGAAAGATAGTCATATTTACGAGCCAATTGACCGCCATAAACCGGATCGCCCTCGGTATGCCAGAAACTGCCCACGGGCTCAATGAACAAACGGGGGCTTTTGCCAAGCGAATCGGTGTAATTCTGCAGGGTTTCAAACATCAGCTCCGTCCCTGCGATATCAATTTCATAGGTATCATAGGGAAGTTTTTCGCCCACTTTCGGCAATCCCCCTTTCTGATAAGTCAGATCGCCGCAACGGACGCTTCCTTTTGTTTCACCCTCATCGCCCTCGACATGGGTCATAATGATGACCTTAATTGGGCGTTCAGCCGGGCTCTTCACTTTTTCAATCATGATCTCTCCTAATAGTCGTATTGGTCCAGGTAATTCTTGGCGAGCTTTAGACCATCCATCAATTGCTGATCCGACGCATTCCAATGCCGGTCCTCGTGCTCAATTCCAATCGGCCCCTGATAGCCGACCTCTCGGAGGGCCGTGAAGAAATTGGGCCAATGGATCTCTCCCCATCCCGGCAGACGATATTCCCACCACCCCTCGCCATAAATTCCACGGTCTGCAAGGATGTCCCGATGGACAACACAATCCTTCGCGTGGGCGTAATAGATGCGGTCACCAAATTCCTTGATCGCTTTGACGTAATCCATCCCCTGCCAAATGAAGTGCGAGGGATCCATTGTCAGGCCGAGGTGCTTTGAGGGAATGATCTCAAACAACCTGCGCCAGAGTTCGGGTGTGTGCGCCAGGTTACCGCCCGTCGGCCACCAGTTTCGTTGAGCGCAATTTTCCATCGCTAAACGGATGTCATATTTTTCAGCCTGTGCAACGATGGGTGTGAAGACTTCTTCGAATAAACCCAGGTTCTCATCGGTCGTCTTAAAGGGGTCTCTCCCGGCAAAGATGTTGATGACCTTGATCCCAAGTTCAGAGGCCGCCTTAATATCACCAAGCAGCAGCTTGGCCTCTTCCTGCCTTTGTTCCTCTGTACCAAACAAATAATTCCGCGAACGGCCCAAGGCATAGATTTTCACATCGGGATAACGTTCGATTAATTTTTTGACCAAATCGAGGTCGCTCGGGCAATCATCCAACTCAATCCCAGTAAACCCATTTTGATCCGCGAAGTCGAAAAGCTGCTCCAGGGATGTGCCTTTGAAATACCAGGTTAAAAATCCAATATCCATTATTCTCTCCTTATTTAATGATAATAAATACTTGAATTAATCCAAATAGGACTTGACCAGGCCATCTCGCCATCCTCCTGCGTCACCCGGACATAGACATAGCCTTTATCAAAATCCGTAATTTCAAATTCGGTATTGAGATAAGCACCCTCAGGTGTGAATTTCCTCAAAAGTTTCCCGTTTCCAAGCACCTCAACTTCCTGAATTTGGGTTGTTCCGCCAATTTTGAGAGCACAGGTCACAGTTCCGTCCGCCGTGACCAGGCTTCCCATGGGGTGATGATCAATTTGGAAATCCAGGAAAATCCTTTCACCGGTGGTCGCGTAAACACGTCGCTTCCAAAAAGCGTCCCATAGCGCTTCCCGGGTCAGTTCTGCGGCATAGACCGCAAAGATGCCCACCCGCCAGGGATGGGGTGAAAGCGGATGGTCTAAAATCGGGTTACCCGGATCACTGGTGTGGGTGTCACTGCCGGCGATAATTCCAAAGGGATAACCTGCATTTAGCGCATTCTGGACATAGAAGCCTTCGCCTTCATCGGTCCGCCATAACGGACGGCCAACGCCGGGATCGTCAGACGTCCCATGACAGGAATAGATTTCAATCAATGGCTCCCATTTGGGGTTGATCTCGGAGAGCATGGCAGGCGCCGGGCCGCCTCCGGGGTGGTGCGTAATCACCATGGTTTTTCCGGGGATCAGATTACCGTAGAGCTTTTCAGGCGTATCGGAATAGGGTGAAAAGCAGGGATAAACGTTTTGTTCCTGGTCCAGATAATAGACGCATTTATGACCGTACCGGCGGGAGGTCCATTCATAGCCCAGAAAAGTAATGAAATTTCCGGGATCATGATATTTGGCGACATCCTGCTTCATCAATGTCCACACAGGGTTGTCATAATCCGCCGGAACAGGCATCGGGTCCTGCTGTGGACTGAAGCCTGGCTCATGATCCGTTAAGGCGCAAAAATCCAGACCAGACACATCCCGGGCGTAAGCGAAATAACAATCAGGTGATCGCAGGCCATCCGATTTATTCGAATGGCCGTGCAGATCACCCCAATATATGTTCATTTCGGGCGATTCTTCGCGGACTGCTACCGGATGATCCTTCCGGGGAAAATCAGATGATCTGATGGCGATATTCATAAATCCGGCGTCGATCTTTTTCAGTTCAACCGGCTCCGGACTGCCCTGCGCGCTGACAATTTGCTCATTTTTGATCTGAAACTTTTCAACTGCCCTGCCGATGGCCGGATGTCCAAATTCATCCAGATATTGGACCATCAATGAAAATTCCGCTTCACCTTCAATCAAAGTAGGCGCCTGAATTTGGATCTGCGACGCCTTTCCACCAAGAATGGTCAATATCGGGCTGTTAGCGCATGGCTGCCATTTCCTTTGACCTGCGCGGTCGACCTCGACCCTGATCTCCATGTCTTTTTCCGCAATCATCTGGGCCTGAAGTCCGGGGCTGCCAAAGCTCTTGTCACCCAATGTTATCGCGATTTGCTCCCCCGGTTTGAGGGTTCCTTCCTTAATCACAACAAGGAAACTCCGAACCTGGGAGGCTTCCATAGCAAACATTTTTGGTGGCGTGATCATCTCAATTTCAACTTTGCCGCCGCCGGAGGATTGCGCCGTTATATAGCCAGGCGCGAGAGGATCATCAGCTTGAAATGGAGACCAATCTCCACGGATATTGAATACCGGCAGCAGCGAGCTATGGAAACTGATCCGCAGCGCACCGTTTTCCGCAATCCCATCCTCCCCCGCGATATATATCAATTTCCACAAGCCCCAACTCCCCGCCACGACCGGCGTATCAGGAGCAATGAAAATGTTCTCTTTCAAGCCTTCCTCCTAGATCGCCAATGGCACCATTTTTGCGGGTTTCACGGTCCACAACTGTAATTTGCTGTAACCGAGTGGATTTGGACAGACGGGTTCAAACACTTTTTCTAAAATATCTGCATAGGGCGGGGTTATCTTGCTGTTGGGAATCTCAATATTTCGGTCGCCATCCATTTGGGACAGATTTACAAAGGTAAATGCCATCCCGTAGAGTAACTCGGCTGCATTCAGCGTAACCTCAGCAAACGCCCATTCAGATGGGAGTTGTTTATATTCGCTTTCCTTAATATGCTGGCTAATGAACGGTAACTGCTCAATCAGTTTCCTTGAAGAAATCACCCTGGCGCCTTTTTGCCAATGGGTTTGGATTTCTCCAATTGGACCTAACAGTTCAGAATTGACCGTAGATTGAGGCAGGTTCCCATTCACATGATGAAACCATAGCGCCTCGGCCAACACCTCGAAGGCGTTCGCCAGGGAGAAATCGGCATCGGGTAAATGGATCCAGTCCGGAGGCCGGTCGTCCCAGTTCTGTAAAAGGTATGCGGCAATCTCCCGAACCACCATTGGCGTCAGGACCCGGCTGTTTTGAGGCTCAAAAAGCGCAGGGAGGTCAGCCGCCGTGACAAACCGAACGGCTGGATCCTTGGCACAGAATTCCGAGGAAAGGAGACCGATCAAATTTTCCAGATGATCGAGTTTTTTCTCCTGATCCATAACCATCACCATGGAAATGAGGTGAGGGCGGTCGCTGGATAAGTTATCGAAAATGGTCTGCAGGCTTTCCAATGAATACGGAACGACGGAACTCAAATCATCATTCTTGAATTCCTTCATATGCAGGCCATTCATATACCAGAAGAAACCGGTATCTGCCCCGCATAATTTCATGACCTCATCTTCCAAATCCTGCTTGCCCACAATTCTCAGATAATGCGAGACGAGAGGCGGCGCGGCCTGATTGATCCGGCAGGATGTCATCTGAGCAAATGCCATACCGGCTGGCGCAGCCTCGATCGCGTGCGAGGTTAAGATATCGACCGGTCGCGAAAAGGCCTCCTGAACCAGGCGTATTCCGCCAATTTTCTCCGGATTGGTCACTCCACCTGACCGCAAGTCAATCTGCCCCGAGCCGTTAGGCGGGGGTGAATAGGTGATTTCGTGAGAATACCGATTGATTGTCGCTGTAACGGCATCTTCCCATTTCAGGTCATAGAGGAGGTTATCCTCTTTCCTGACCCCTTCATATAAATAATCCATCAGGACGGGATAGGGCCCGTGCGCTTCCTCGCCATGGTACCCAATCGCGTGCTGCTGACGGTTGATCCGCTCGAGAGCAGCCGTGCCCTGTTTCATAATTTCTGAAATCGAGATGCCATCGAAGAAAAAGGTACCCCTGACGTTGTGGCCTTCCAGGACGTCAAGGAATGCATCCAGATCCGATGATGACGGTATCCAACCGCCACCGCCAAGATAGTGGTGCCCATATAGAAATATTAAGACAGGTTGTCGTAACATGGTACAGCCTTTTTGTCTCGCGATGCCCTAAAACGAGCTGTCTTAGTATTGTGGAAGCGACTTATTTACCGCCCATACCCGTCAGGGACAGCCCCTGCAACAGGTTCTTTTGGGCGAAGAAAAATACCAGAATACATGGCAATGCAAAAGCGAGGGTTGCCGCCATGGCCTCATGATAGTTTGTGTAATACTGGCTGGGCAAGGAAGCCAACGCGAGCGCCAGCGTTTGCTTTGCGGGCGTCCGAATATAAATTAATGGTCCCATAAAATCGTTCCAGTGGCTCAAAAAACTCAATACACCCAGAGTCGTCATAATGGGTTTTGAAAGCGGGAGCAGGATGGACCAATAAATCCGAAAAGTACTTGCCCCGTCAATGCGGGCAGCATCATCCAGATCATTCGGGATGGTCATGAAAAATTGCCGGAGCAGGAAAATACCAAAAGCATCAACGGCAAACCATTTCGGGAGGAAAAGAGGCAGCAGCGTGTCATACCATCCCAGCCATTTGAACAGGATGAAGTTGGGCACCATTAAGATTTGCCCCGGGATCATGATGGTGGCGAGCAGGATGAAAAAGAGGACATTCCGGCCTCTGAATCTCAACCTGGCAAACCCAAACGCAACCAATGAACCGGAGAAAAGCGTACCGGTGACGCCAAACACGGTCACGATGATCGTGTTCAACAGATACCTGGCATAGTCAAAGGACGAGAAAGCGTTTATAAAATTCTCAAAATGCAGCGGCCAGGGGAAGAAATTGTGGGGGACGCGAACGGCATCTTCTGCCGTCCCAAGCGCGGTTGAGATCAACCAGGCCAGCGGGATGAGGAAAACTATACTTCCACCAATGAGTAAGATATAGGTAAAGACCTTATTGCTCGTTTTCCGAGGGATGCCGTGATGTTGAGTGATTGTCTTATGCTTTTCCATTAATTTCTCCCTCGCAATTCACCCTCGTAGAAAACCCAGGCAGAAGAGGAACGAATAATCAGCAGAGAAAATATAAATATGATGATGAACAATATCCAACCCAGAGCGGATGCATAACCTGCTTTAAAGAAGGAGAACGCGTTCTGGTAAATATAGAGCATGAAGAACTGCGTCGATCTGGCAGGGCCGCCGCCTGTCATAATATAGGCCTGCGCAAACGCTTGCAGCGAGCCAATGATCCCCATGATCAGGTTGAAGAAAATTACGGGAGACATCAGGGGGAGCGTAATCGCGAAGAAACTGCGGAAGGCACTGGCGCCATCCACCTTGACGGCATCATAATATTCCGAATTGATATTTTGTAGGCCGGCCAGATAGATGATCATCCCGCGACCGAACCCCCACAGGCTCATGATGACGAGAGCCGGCAATGCCCATTCGGGGTCAAACAACCATGCCGGGCCGTCAATCCCCACCCAACCCAGAACCTGGTTGAAAATGCCAAATTTGGGGTTGAAAATCCACAACCACAAAATGGAGACCGCGACCGGCGGAAGAATGGACGGCAGGTAAAAGATCGCGCGGAACACTTTAATGCCGGAGCCGCGGAAATTGAGCAATATGGCCATCCCAAAAGACAACATCAATTCCAGCGGTACGGCCATGGCTGAGTAGATGAATGTAATTTTTAATGTGTGCCAAACCAGCGGGTCGTTGGTTAATGCCTGGACATAGTTTTGCAGGCCCACAAATTCCGGCTTTGAAACATAGTCATAGTCTGTGAGGCTGAAAAACACGGAAAGGATGATGGGCGTAATTAGAAAGACGCATACACCCAAAACCCAGGGCAGAATAAAAAGATAACCCTCGATTTCTTCCCGCCGGGCCATTTTTGAGATCTTTGTTTTATTCATACAGTTCTACTCGCTAAAGAATATGGTGGTTGACTAACTGGGGTTTCTAATTAATTAGAAACCCCAGTTTACTAAGTGTCCGTATGGTCTTATTGCTGTAATAAAGGATCCACGGCTGCTTTAATGAGGGGCGCAACCTCATCGATTGTCTTGGTGCCTAACCATAGTTCATCCAAGAATGGACTGATGGCAGCGGTAACTTCGGCGGAATTGGCAATGGGTAAATCTGAATAGCGGGTGAAGGGAAGCATATCCACAAAAGCTCTGGCGTTGGATGGGACAGCAACGCTATTGAAAGCTTCTGATAACAAAGGATGTGATTCAGACGAGCCGGCGGGAAGCATAGGCACACCGGATGAGCCCACACTCCGAGCATAGACGCCCTCATCACTTGTCATCCATTTCCAGACCTGATAGGCTTCTTCCGGATGTTCCGTTGCAGCAAAGACACCGACGCAACCACCACCCTGACCGGCAGCCCTTAGGCCCGTATCAGGATTCATCGGCATCATGACCACGTCCCAGTTGAAGGGCAGATCAGCAAAGAAGAAGACGGTATCGGGAATCCACCTGGCGGTATACATCGCCACCTGACCCTGAGCAAACATGAACCCAGGCTCCGGGAAAGTGGAGGTCACTTCTTCCGGTGGCCAAACGCCATATTCAAATCGCATGTCGAGCAGGAATTGGAGCGTATCCATTACAACAGGATCCGTTGAAAGGACTTCGGTGTAGTCTTCATTGTAGAATGAACCACCCGCAGCCCAAATCCAGGGCTGGTAATCCCAGGTGTGGGTCACAAAACCATATTGATCGGTCTGTCCGTCGCCATCCAAATCCTGAGTAAGAACCTGAGCAGCCGCAAGAAGATCATCCCAGGTCCAATCATCAGTCGGGTAATCCAAACCGGCGGCGTCAAACATATCCTTATTATAGGCTAATGTCCGCGTATCGGAAGATTCAGATACACAATAGAGTTCACCCTCAGGGTTATAGAGGTCGATATTTTCAGAACCGTAATACGACTGCCAATCAAAGCCCTCAGCTTCAGCATAAGGGGCCAGGTTGAGCAATTGATCGTTTGCCACATAGGTCAGAGCATCGCCAACGGAGAGACCCTGAACAATGTCTGGTGGCGCGCCACCGGCGATGGATGTCTGAACCTTCGCAGAAAGATCCGGTGGTGCAAGAACCTGGGTATCAAGTGAGATCCAGGGATATTCTTCATAGAATGGCGCCATCTCGGCGTCAACTTCAAGCAGGGCATCGTCACCCAAACCAGGGCGAACAAAGGACAATGTCACCGGCTCCTTATCCACAGCCTCCTCAGTGGAGACATCTTCCACAACAGCGTCTTCCCCCGAATTATCCGCATCATTTATGGTTGCTTCAGTTGGTGTTGATGTCGTGCAGCCGACAAGCAATACCACTAAAAGCATCATGCTAAGGCATGCCAAAATCTTTTTCATTATTTCTCCTTTAGGTCAAGTAATAACGGGATAACTGGTTTTACATGCAACTTCTTCCGATTATTTTAATTTCCGAGTTTCAACCTCCTTACATCAATCAAATTGATACAAGTCATTTTGAGTCGATTAATTTCATGGCCTGGGTAAATGAGATCTCAGCAGCCTTCCTGGGATCTCCCTGCATGACCTTGTTGTAATAATTGAACGATTCAAATTCAATTGAGCAAACACCCTCGTAATGGATGGTGTGCAAGGTATTTGAAAATTCAGCCCAATCCACAGTGCCCTCACCGAGCATCGGAAAAGTGAAATCCTCACCCAGAATACCCGGTTTTCCAATCACATCCTTCAAATGCACATGGCGGATATAGGGCGCGAGATTCTCAATGACCCAGACCAGATCGTTGCCATACAGCTTATAGTGAGAAGGGTCCATATTCACTGCCAGATTGGGTGAATCAAAATGCCGGAGCAATTCCATCAGCGTATAATATTCATGGACCAACTGTCCAAACACTGCCTCAACGCAAAGGAAAACCTGATGTTTTTCAGCAATCGGGAGTAAACGGGAAAAAGCCTGATCCAACAACGCCCAGGCTTTCGTTTCTGAAAGATCCCGCCCAACCCGGAAAGCATTCGGGTCCCAGACGGCTGGGCCGGAAAAAAGGTTGATATGGTTTACACCAATATTCGCCGCAGCCTTAATGCACGCTTCAACGAATGATACTCGCTGTTCAAACAAAGCCTCATCCAGGGTAATAAAATCCTGTTGGGCGACAATTTCCGAGACGATCAGATGGTGCTTCTCAGGGATTTTCACCAGATCGATCAATTCCGCGGTTGGCAATGTTGGATTGAAGTGAGCCAACGTCCACTCTACCGCCGAATATCCCACACCCGCCAGGCATTCACAGACAGCGTCCACAGACCAATCGCCAAACCCTAATGATGCCAGAAAACCTAATTTATGAGTTTTGTTGCACATAGTAAAACGCTGTTTCCTTTATTGGAAAAATAAAAAAATTTCAGTAAATATAGCCACAACGCTGTGAAATCGTGCGGGCAATATTTTTTACAACGTCTGCCAAATCCTGGATCTTCTCTTCCTTCATTCTGATAACGGGGCCGGAAATCCCAACCGCAGCGACAACCTTATTCCGATGATCGTAAATCGGCGATGCGATGCACCGGACGCCCAGGTTGTATTCCTCATTGTCAATCGCATACCCTTTTTCTTTTGCATCCAGCAAATCTTTCATGAGCAAATCCACATCCGTAATGGTAAACGGCGTGTATTGATTCAAGTCCTGCTGGCTCAGGAAAGTTTTGAGTTCATCTTCATCAAAGTGACTGGCGATTAATGCCTTCCCCAATGACGTGCAGTGAACCGGCGCTTCCTGACCGACATTCGCCTGGACATTCAGCGACGCTTCGGTTTCTTCACTGTCAATATAAATGACTTTATTGTTCTGGAAAACAGCGAGATGGGTACTCTCGCCGGTCAACTGCTGCAAACGCTTGGTGAAGGGTTTGGCGGTTGTCCTCAGCTCAATCCGGTTGATGACTTTTCTGCTCAACGAAAGAATCTGCAGGCCGGGCATATAACGGCGGGTGTCCGGATCCTGAACCACATATCCCCTGGCCATCAAAGTGGAAAGCAAGCGGTAGACAGTGCTCTTATCATAATTGACAACAGCAGCAATTTGGGTGACCCCAAGCGGTTGTTCTGAGTTGGATAGCAACTCCAAAACCTCTAAGCCTCTTGCCAAAGATTGAATTTCTCTCACTGCAGACCCTGTCATTAAAAATCTCGTTGATATATATTTTACATTATAAAATTGTATTGTATTATTGTCAATAAATAGACCAAAACTCACGAATTGTTTTTTATTGTAAAATAGGATTGTATTTTAGTCAACAGTTGGTTTTGTCTTGACAACTTTCAGAGTCGTGATTAGGATAATTTTGCCCGAGGCACTGGTCACACGCCATAGATTCAAGCCCCGCGAATAAAAAATCAGATTATTTTGTCATTAAGGAGCGATTATGCCTTTTCCAAGTATCGACCTCCAAAAGGTCAAAACTTATCCTCTGGTCCGCCGAGAGAGCCTGGTCCATGAGGACGATCTGATTTTTACCAGCGACCTTTCCAGATTGGATGCATTTCCCGATCTTCCGGAGCTGGTTGAAAGGATGATTTTCGCAAGACGCGAAGGTTTTCCCGTCATTTGGATGATCGGCGGTCATGTTGTCAAATCCGGCCTCAGCCCCATCCTGATCAGCCTGATGGAGAAAGGGATTATCACCCATATTGCCAGCAATGGCGCAGCTTCCATCCACGATTTCGAAATTGCCATGCAGGGTAAGACCAGCGAGGATGTGAACACCAGCCTGAACGATGGCAGTTTTGGGATGGCTGAAGAAACCGGCCGGTTAATGAATGTCGCCATTCAGAGAGGTTGTTGGGACGGCCTGGGGGCCGGGGAAGCGTTGGGAAAATTCATCTCGACCTCGGAAGAATTTCCGCACCGTAAAGAAAGCCTGCTCTACAATGCCTATCGGATCGGCATCCCCTACACCGTCCACATTGCCATCGGCACCGATATTATTCACCAGCATCCCCAGGCTGACTTTGCCGCCTTGGGTTGGGCTTCCGGACAGGATTTCAAGATATTCACTTACTCCGTCAGCAAACTGGGCGAAGGCGTTTTCTGTAATTTTGGTTCCGCCGTCATCGGTCCGGAAGTATTTTTGAAAGCCCTGTCCATTTCCAGAAATATGGGTAACCCTCTCAAGCACATCACCACGGCCAATTTTGATTTGCTTCCCCTGTCGGCGGACTATCATAAAATGTCCGCGAAAGATGACCCGGAATATTATTACCGGCCCAAGAAAAATATCGTGATCCGGCCGACGGCAATTGGCGGGAAAGGCTTTCACATCTGCGGCGACCACAAAGAGACCATCCCACTCATTCACCACCTGATCACAACCAGCAACGCGGGACCCTTCCCCGACAAACCCGTAAAAAGGATTGAACTGCTGCAGGATGACGCTATCAAAGCGGAGCACCGATCAGGTTCACCTGATGTTAACGCTGTCCTTGAAAAGTGGTCAAAGAATTGGCCGCAGATTACCGATTCGGAAGCTCAGATTCGTCAATCCTTTAATTTGCTGGCATGTTCACTTGGCAATTCAAGAACCCTTTTCATCTGCGGTAATGGGGGTAGTTTTGCCGACGCCGTCCACATCGCAGGAGAGTTGAATAAATCCTATCTCCTCAATCGACATCTCGACCCGGCTGACAAAAAGCCATTCAGCAACTTTTCCGACGGAGACAAACTGGCCAACGCCTTACAACAAGGCATACGGACCATCGTTTTGGGGACCAATCCGGCATTGTCCTCCGCGATTGACAACGACTCAGACGTAAAAAGCTTATATTTTGCCCAGGAGCTGAATTCACTCGCCCGCCAGGATGATATTTTGCTGGCAATCTCCACCAGCGGCGAATCGGTCAATGTTATCAATGCAATCAAGGTGGCGAAGGCAAAAGGGCTGCGAACCATTGGCCTGACCGGCACAAAGCCCAACACAATCCAGACGCTGGTTGAAATTAACCTGTCTGCGGCCGGTGAAACCACAGCCGAAATCCAGACCACCCACCAGTTAATCTATCACTGCTTATGCGAGATGCTAGAAACATATTTCTTCGGAGGAAAATGATGGCAGCCCATCCAATAACCACAGAACGAATTACTGCGATAACCGGCAAGTTCAAGGACTTAAAGATAGGTGTGATCGGTGATTTCGCGGTTGACGCTTATTGGCATGTGGACATGGCCCAGGCGACCTTGTCGCGTGAAGCGCCTTTATTCAATCACCCCGTGACAAGGGAATCCTATTCCCTGGGCGGCGCAGCCAATGTTGCCAACAATCTCGCCGATCTGGGAGCCAAGACCGTCTTTGCGCTGACATTGATCGGTGAAGACTGGCGCGGCAAGAAACTGCTTGACCTCCTGAAAGAAAATAATGTTGAAGGATCCAGGGCAATCATTTCCAAGGATTATTCAACCCTGATGTACGCCAAAGTGATTCTGGCGAGTGATGAAAAATCCCAGGAAGACTCCCGGATCGATTTCATCAGCGCGGGCGAGATCACCGGAGAAGAAGAAGGTGCGCTGTTAACCAGTTTGGAGCAAACCCTCCCGAAATTGGACGGATTGATTATTGCCGATTATCAACCCCATGGCGTTGTAAGCCGGAATATTTGCGAATGGCTGAATCAAGCCGCCAGGGAGTATCAGACAAAAGTATTCTGTGTCGATTCGCGGAACAACATCGAAAAATTTAAAAACATGATCATCAAGCCCAACATTTTGGAGGCCAGGACCGCAATCAACCATCTGCTCAAGGATGATTCCTCCCTCTCTCCGGAGGAGATCATGCAAACGCTCAACAAGCATGCCGGAAAACCCGTTTACCTGACCATGGGGTCAGAGGGAAGCTGTGTTTTCCAGGATGGCGAAATGATCTCGATCCCAGCAGTAAGACTAAGCCCGCCGATTGACCCGGTAGGCGCCGGGGACACTTTCATCTCCGCCCTATGCCTGAGTCTGGCCGCCGGCGCGACGCCTGTTGAAGCCGGCCAAATCGCCACTTACGCTTCAGCCGTGATCCTGAAAAAACTTCACCAAACCGGAACGGCCTCGATTGGTGAAATTCTTGAGGTGAGTCAGCGGCAGAAGGCCTAACAGGTGTAATGACCAAAGCAAAGGTCCATTCAAAAACAAGCAGCTATCCGAAATAGGATCGCTGTTTTCCTGCTCGCCGCGTGACACAAGCCATCCCGGGGGTAATTGCCAATCTCATCAAGTCGACTGATTTATCAGGATCTCATGCTTTTCTCACCGTGATTTCGGTATTAGATATTGACATATTTCTGAGGTCAATAATATAATTAAATAGTGCAACAGCGTTGCATAATGCGCAACATTACTAATAATAAAAACGAACTGTATCTTGCAGCCTTTCCTACCCCATATTCGACTTTCGGAAATAACCGGTTGGCGCAATTGGCAATTCCGGCACAACCGCAAGAGTCCGCTCGGACCGGGTTGGTAGATTAGTCGGGAATGTTTAAAAAATCCCGAACGAACTGTCTGAATGTTCGGTTTATCAAGTAATTCAATATTTGAAGGATCCTTTTATGAGTGAAAATTCCGGGACGGCCGTCAATCGAGATCTTGTTCTGCAGAACAGAACAGCTCGCGCTGAAATTATCGCCAAACACCCCTCACTGAATGCCGCCATCTCATCCGGCGAGCTGGGAGAACGAATTGACAGCAGCCTGTCAGAATTGATCGTTCTGGGATTATTACGACAAAACGTCAGGACCTTTTTTACAGTTTTTGGTCATGGTTCAACTGAACTGGGCGAAGTTCTCAGAATATACGAACAATATTCACTCGTGAGGACATTCGGGGTGAGAAGCGAAGTCGAAGCTTCACACGCGGCCACCGCCCTGAACTGGGCAACCGGCGAAAAGGCGGCGGTTGTGACATCGATAGGACCGGGCGCCTTGCATGGTTTGGCCGCCTCCCTCGTGCCTGCCTCCAATGGCATCGGGGTCTGGTATTTGATGGGAGATGAAACCTCCGAGGATGAAGGTTTTAACATGCAGCAGATTCCCAAGCATGATCAGAATCTGTACCTGCGGTTAATGGACACCCTGGGAAAAGCCTACAGTTTATCCACGCCGTTGGCCATATCGACCGCCCTGAGGAGGGGACTGAACACGACCAGCCATCCCTACAAAGCAGGGCCGTTCTTCCTGTTGATGCCAATGAACAAACAACCTGAAATCGTTGAGAATTTCAATCTTCGGGAACTGCCTTCCGGCATTCCGGCGGAATGGGGATCAGCTTCAGGTGATTACAAAAAAGCTATCGAATGGATCACGGAAGCCAGGAAGATCGTCGTCAAAATCGGAGGGGGTGCCCGAAAATGCGGACCTGAAATTAAGGATTTCCTTGAAAAAATCGGAGGGGTCACCGTTTTGACGCCCCCTGCCGTCGGTGCTTTTCCCTACGAAAACCCGCGATGTATGGGGGTTGGGGGATCAAAAGGGAGCCTATGTGGCAATTACGCCATGGAAGAGGCCGATCTGCTCATTGCGATTGGAACCCGCGCGGTCTGCCAATCGGACTGCTCCCGAACGGGATATCCATCCGTACAGCACGTTATCAACATCAATGCCAGCCTGGATGACGCCACCCACTATCAAGACACATTGGCTTTCGTGGGGGATGCCAAAAAGACCCTGATCGAATTTAACAAAACGCTGCAAGGCCACTCCGCCAAAATCCTCCGTAACAAAACAGCCTGGCTGGGTGATTGCCTTGATAAGAAAAAAGTCTGGGAGATCTTTAAAAATAAACGGTTCGACCAGCCAATTCTGTTTGATCCCTTTTGGAAAAAGCCCGTCCTCACCCAGCCGGCAGCCATCCAGGTTGCATTAAAGTGGGCAAAAGGCAAAGATGTCCTCTCGTTCTTTGATGCGGGCGATGTGCAAGCCAATGGGTTTCAGCTTGCAGAGGAATCATCCCCCGGAAAAATGTTTACGGACACCGGCGCGAGTTATATGGGGTTTGCCGTCTCGGCCATCCTTGCCTCAGCCGCAATTGATTCCTCGCCTTATTTCCTGGCATTCACCGGCGACGGGTCGTTCACAATGAACCCCCAAATCCTGATAGACGGCCCGGAACACAATGTCCGCGGCTGCATCCTTTTACTGGACAACAACCGGATGGCGGCGATTTCCGGGCTGCAGAAAGCTCAATACGGGTTCGATTTTGCTACCTGGACCAAAGAACCCATTGATTATTTGGGATGGGCAAAATGTTTCCCAGGCGTTTTAGGACTTGATGGGGGAAGCTCCCCTGCTGAACTCCTTAACGTGCTCGAAAAAGCCTATGACCATGAGGGCTTATCACTGATCCATCTGCCTGTGTACTATGGCGATAATCCGCTGGGCGGCCTGGGCGTTTATGGACGCTGGAATGTTGGAAACTGGGTTGCTGACACGCAAGAATTACGACATCAGATTGGATTGTAAAATGCAAATACTGAAAGAAAAAGAAATTCTCGAACTGGCGGACATCGCCAAAAACTTACGGATGGACAGCCTGAAAATGATCCATAAACGCCAGGCAGGCCACCCGGGAGGATCACTATCGGCGGCGGATATCATGGCCGTGTTGTATTTCAAAGTCCTGAATATCGATCCGGCTAATCCAAACTGGGAAAAGCGGGACCGGTTCATTCTCAGCAAGGGGCATGCCTCCGCACTTCTGTATGCCGCTTTAGCCAGGAGAGGTTACTTTCCGTTCGAAGACCTGCAGAATTGGGGTAATCTTGACTGCCATTTACAGGGCCACCCCGACCGGATGAAAACGCCAGGCGTTGACATGAACAGCGGAATCCTGGGACATGGAATCCCGGTTGGGATAGGTTTGGCTCTGGCCGCCCGGCTCAAAGGACTGTCCTATAGAACCTACGCATTACTGGGAGATGGGGAATGCCAGGCGGGGATTGTCTGGGAAGGTGCGGCGACTGCCGCCAAATTCCGCTTATCCAATCTGACCGCGATTGTGGATTATAACGATGTCCAATTGGACGGCGCTGTGCATAACATCATGCCCTACGATCCATTTATCGGGAAATGGCAAAACTTTGGCTGGCACGCAGTGGAAATCAACGGACATGACATCCGGCAGATATACGATGCTCTGATGTTGGCCAAAGAAGTTCACGAAGCGCCAACCGTGATTATCGCCAGGACAACCAAGGGCAAAGGCGTGAGCTTTATGGAAAATGATGCGGCTTGGCATGGTAATGCTCCCGATTCACAACAATTGCTTCAATCATTAGCCGAACTGGATCTCAAGGAGTAAAGCCATGGCAGATATTCAAATGCGGGCGGGTTTCGCACAAGCGCTGGCTGAATACGGCGCGGATAATCCAAATGTCGTCGTTCTGGATGTGGATACCTCCTCATCCACACTTTCCAACAAATTCGGAAAATTATATCCGGACAGGTTTTTCAATATCGGTATCGCCGAACCGTGCATGGTGGATGTCGGCGTCGGCCTGGCCCTTGGCGGTTACATTCCATTCATCAACGGTTTTTCCGCCCTGTTGTCTCTGCGCGCCATCGAAGCGATTCGCTCCAATGTCTGTTATGCCCGGACCAACGTCAAAATCGCAGCCAGTTACGCCGGTTTATCGGATTATAAAGATGGGCCAACCCACCATTCATTGACGGACATTGCCATCTTACGAGCGCTGCCGAATATGACGCTGCTGGTCCCCGCTGATCACATCGAAGCCGCAAAATTCGTCCCACTGATGGCCGACTGGGATGGACCTGTGACCATCCGGATTAACCGTTCCGGCACACCGGTCGTCCATTCTCCCACCGAAGCGCTGGAAATCGGAAAAGGAATCCAAAGACGGCCCGGGACGGATTTGACCATCATCGCCTGCGGTTCAATGGTTGGCAGGAGCATGGCGGCGGCCGAACAGCTCGCCGCGATTGGCATTCAAGCAAGAGGGGTGGAAATTCACACCCTCAAGCCCATCGATGAGGAGATCATCGTCAAGGCAGCCGCGGAAACCGGAGCGATCATTACGGCCGAAGAACATTCCATCATTGGCGGTTTGGGAAGCGCCGTCGCAGAAATCCTGGCGGATCAAAGACCAACAACCGTGAAACGGATCGGCATCCGGGACACTTTCGCCCGTACCGCGCAGGACCCGGAATCTCTCATGGACGCATTTGGCTTATCAATCGAAAACATCGTTATGGCCGCAAAGACTTTAATGGAACAAAGGTAAAAACCATGAAAATAGCAGTAATAAACGAAACCAGCGCGGCAGATAAAAACGCCGACATTCAGAAAGCGCTTGAAGGCCGCGGCCATACGATCATCAACGCCGGCATGACCAAGACCGGCGCCAGCCCTGAATTGACCTACATTCACACAGGGCTTATGTCCGCCATCCTGATCAACCTTGAGATTGTGGATTTCGTGATCGGGGGCTGCGGTACCGGACAGGGATATCTGAATTCGGTCATGCAATACCCCGGAATGTTCTGCGGTCACATCATGAGCGGCCTCGATGCCTGGCTGTTCACTCAGATCAACGGCGGCAACTGTATCTCACTGGTGCTTAATCAGAGCTATGGCTGGGCATCCGATGTCAATCTGCGGATGGTATTTGATAGCCTCTTTAGCGTTGAATCCGGCAGTGGATATCCCCCCCACCGACAGGAATCTCAGCGAGCCTCACGTAAATCACTATCGGAGGTTTCATACGTCACCCACCATACCATGGCGAAAATCATCAAAACCCTTCCCCGGAATATCCTGGCACCGGTGTTAGCTTTTCCCGGTTTCTCTGAGATCCTCAATATCAAATCTCTGCCCGATTCTCCGCTGAAGTATGAAATCATTCAAAAAATGTAAATCAGTAGTCACACTCAACCCGGAAGGTCCAATCGGTTCCTCACAGTATTTTTGTTCGAAGTAAGTTCAAATTCTTCTGTGAGATAAATAATAAGGAGAAGGTTCAATGTCTGAAATTTTTCCCAGAATACCAAAGATCAATTACGAAGGGCCAAACTCAAAAAATCCCCTGGCCTTTAAATATTACAACCCCGATGAAATTATTTTCGGCAAAAAGATGCGGGAACACCTGAAATTCTCGATTGCCTATTGGCACACCTTAACAGGTGATGGAACCGATATGTTCGGCGTCGGGACAATGGATAAGCATTTCACCGAGGATACGCCAGCTCAGATAGCCCGGAAGCGAGTGGACGCTCTCTTTGAGTTATTAGACAAATTGTCGATTGATTATTATTGTTTTCATGACCGCGATATCGCCCCGGAGGGAGCCAGCCTGCAGGAAAGCAATGCCCGCCTGGATGAAATTTCCGATTACCTTCTGGAGAAGCAAACTCGAGATGGTAAGGCCTGCCTTTGGGGGACTCAAAACCTGTTCAGTAACCCGAGATACATGCATGGCGCGGGTACAGCGCCAAATTTGGATGTCTTCGTTTTTGCCGCGGGCCAGATCAAAAAGAATATTGATATTACTGTAAAGCTCGCCGGAAAGGGGATCGTCTTCTGGGGCGGCCGTGAAGGCTATGAAACCCTGCTCAATACGGATATGGCATTTGAGCTTGAGAACATGGCCCACCTCTTACGGATGGCCGTAAATTATGCCCGATCGCAGGGCTTCACGGGTGATTTTTATATTGAACCCAAACCCAAGGAGCCAACCAAGCACCAATATGATTTCGACGCCTCAACCGTGATTGCCTTCCTGAAAAAGTTTGGCCTTGAAAAGGATTTCAAACTGAATATTGAAGCCAATCACGCCACCCTGGCCGGCCACACCTTCCAGCACGAACTCCGGGTCGCCAGGGATAACGGCATGTTAGGGTCGATTGATGCAAATCAGGGCGACCTCCTCCTGGGCTGGGATACCGACCAATTCCCAACTGATGTCTATTCCACAACCCTGTGCATGTATGAAGTGATCAAAGATGGCGGTTTCAAAAATGGCGGTTTGAACTTCGACGCCAAGGCACGCCGCGGGAGCTTCACGCATGAAGATATTTTCCTTTCATTTATCGCCGGTATGGATGCCTTTGCCCTCGGTTTCCTGACGGCTGAAAAATTAATCGAAGATGGCAGAATTGACGATTTCGTGAAGGAAAGATATTCCTCATGGAATAGCGAGACCGGGAAGAAGATCCGCGAAGGTCAGTTTGACCTAAAATCGCTCTCGGACATGGCGCTGGCGATGGGTGAAGTCTCCACGAACATAAGCGGTAAACAGGAATATCTGGAAACAGTCTTAAACCAGGTGCTCTTCTCAAAATAGAGGATGACCAGTCGGCGGATGCCGATATCACTCATGAATATTGTTGGCAGATTATTGGTAATTCAAAAAGCCTCCTTGGGTTAAGGAGGCTTTTTATAAGGAGAAAAATAGAAAAGAAGAAATTAATCAAACCTTCCACTTTCATTAGCAGGTCAATTTCAGTAAAAACAGATCGAAAGTGGTCCTTATTTCGAAAACTTTGAAGCTAGACCGTCCCGTCTTATCCATCAACCTTGTCTTGTTTTGAGGCATTCAGGAGATAGACGCCAACGAGTACCAACCCCCCGCCCAGAATTTGCCCCATGCCAATTGGCTCGCCAATAAACCGATCCGCGAGGATAGCCGTGAGAACAGGCTGCAGGATAAGCATCGCACTCACGATGGAAGCAGGGATTTCTCCGAGCGCATAATTGATACAGTAATACCCGCCGAATTGTGAAACCAGGCCCGCAACCAGAAATAGCAAATAGGTGTTGCCTGTATATCCGAAGATGGATCTCCCTGTGCAGATAATGATGATAAACAAGACGGTCATCGCGGCTGCTGAAGAGATCAGCAAATAACTCATCACGGAGAAATATTGCCTGCTCCTTTGGGAAAAGAGGAAATAGCCGGCATAAAATACACTGGACAGGATGGCCAACCCTTCCCCATCGATGGCAAAGGATGACAGATCCGAGATGTTTACGCCCGAGATGATCCACGCACCGGAAAGAACCAGCGCGATCCCCACCCAGAAGAAGCCTTTATATTTCTCACGAAGGACAAAAACAGCAATTAAGCCCACCCAGAGTGGTGCGATGTAATTAAGAAAGGTCGCATTTGCCACAAAGATCTTTTCAATGGATGTACTCCAAAGCGTATGTTCGATTCCTGAGAACATTCCCCCGATGATCGGCAGCAGCCAGATTTTCCAACCCAGCCCCTTGCGTCCGACGGGTTTCCTGCCCACTGCCAAAATCAAACCGGCCACAAGTACGACCGTCAACATCCGGTAAAAACTTGTGACAACCCCGGGCGCATCCGCCCAACGAACAAATAAAGGTGAAACCGAAAGAAAGATAATTCCTAATGTCAGAACAATAAAAGCTAAGAATGTTCGTTTTCTCTTAACTGCTAAAGGTTGTCTGATCTCGTTTTCCATCGCTTAGTTATAACCCATACTGGTAATAATTTTGATCTACCAAATAAGAAGGGACACAGTACGAGACTATGTCCCTTCTTTGCTAAGAAAAGAAAGAATTACTCTCCGAATTCAGCCTGCAAGGCCAGGATGGCTGTTTCCGCATCCGCCAGAGCCTGTTCAGCTGTTTTCTCACCTAACAGAGCGGTCTGAAGTTCCCTTTGCAGGATTTCAGATGCCTGGGTGTAATAGGGTACGATCGGCCGGTTGACCATATAGCTCAACTGTTCCGCAGCAATATCAGCAATCACCGGCTGGGCTTCTGCAAAGGCATCACCGAAGTTTTCAGCCCACAGCGGGAGGGTCCGATTATCTAGGCAGCTCGTCTCAAAGCTGTTGGAAAGAGCAACTAATGAGGGTTATGTTCACGTCAGCATTGTGGACCCTTTTGAGATGAACAACCAGCTCCGGGATCGTCTGTGCAAATTAACCGGCCTCAAAGATGCCGTGATTGTCCCCTCCCCCAATCGAGGCGTTGACGGGATTAAAAAGAATATTGGGTATATCGGGTCGATGTACATCATTGAAAAGATTCAGGAAGGCGATTTTGTTGGATTGGGTTGGGGAAGAACCCTGCGCAATTTAATTCAGGACATCGAACGGAGATCCATTCCGGGCACAAAAATCGTCCCGATGCTGGGAGGTGTGGGTCAGGTTGACCCGGAATTGCAGGTGAACACCCTGGCCACGGTTCTGGCGGAAAAAATCAACGCCAAACCCTATCTCCTCTACGCACTTGGCGCCGTCAACAGTCAGGAGGCCAAAGATCAGATCATCGCCTCCATCTCCAACGTGATCAGATATTGGGACAATATCGATATCGCCCTGGTCGGCATCGGCGAAGTCGCCGCCGAAGAATATGTCCACAGCACTAAACATGTTTTCATTTCCGTTGAAGAGAGACTGAGAATGAAACAAAAGGGCGCTGTTGGCGATATCAATATGCATTTTTACGATATTAACGGGAACGAGGTCGTCAGCGACCATTACTACAAGATCAGCACCACGCTTGACCAATTGCGAAAAATCCCAACAGTGGTCGCCTTTGCCGGAGGCATGTTCAAGGTTGATGCAATCCAGGGCGCCATTGAAGGTAAATTAATCGATATTCTGGTGACGGATGACAACGTCGCTCAGGAACTGGTCAAAATCTACTCCAAGAAGCAATCCACATAGAACCATGATGAACCAACATGACATCGCACTCGCTTTTGATTTTGGGGGAACCAAACTCGCCGCAGCCCTGGTTGATACGGTTACCGGTGACATTGTCGGCTATTCCACATGCCTGACACCGGAAGAAAAAACGGCGTCATCTTCCTTAAATGCGATTATGACCCTTGGCAACACGTTACTTGCCAACAACAAGACAATGCCCCCTTCTCATATTGGCATTAGTTTTGGAGGGAGCATCGCAAAAGATCGCCGATCGGTCAATCGTTCCGTTCATATTGAAGGCTGGGATCAATTCCCGCTCACGGAACATTTGGAACAACATTACAGCCTCCCGGCTTTTATGGATAATGACGCCAATATCGCCGCGCTGGGTGAATGGGCATTCGGGGCCGGCGAACGGGCCGACAGCATGCTCTATGTCCAGCTCAGCACCGGAATTGGCGCGGGGCTCATTCTTCATGGTCAGGTCTGGCGGGGCGAAGGATTAGCCGGTGAGTTCGGGCACATGAAATCCTTCGGCTGTGATGACCCATGCGTCTGCGGCCAGCAGGGGTGCCTTGAAAGTTCATTCGCCGGCTGGGCCATTCAAAAAGCCGGACAAAAACTTTATCAGGAAAACCCCTCAGGAACCGCCCTGTCACGACTTAGCGGCGACAGGTTAACTGAAATTGACGCCCAAATGGTTTTCCAGGCCATGAGATCAGGCGACCCGGGAGCAACCCGGATAATCCATGCAGGCGTGGATAAATTAGGCGTGGCTTTATCTAACGCGATCAATTTACTTGATCCTGCCATAATCGTCATCGGCGGGGGGATCAGTAAGTCACTCCGGGTCTTCCGTGAACGGCTCAATCACTGCCTGAAAGCCAACGTCATCCGATCCATTTATGCCCATATCAACATTCGGCAGGCTACCCTTCAGGGCAAGGAAACATTGATTGGGGCCGCTGTCCTGCAGGAATGACCTTTTTCGTCGCAGAAAACAATAAAGACCTCAAGCTGATGATGCTTGAGGTCTTTTTGATGCCCGGTTGAACAGCGAACCAACTGGGGCATAAATGGCAATTGGAAGTCATCAGAGCGTTTTCATCTTTTTTCGTGCCATCTGCAACCACTGGTAAAGGTACCACCCGCCGCCTGCCACCACAAATGCCGCACCAGCAATGAAGTAATAAAGCGGATAAACCGTATCCGCCCCGGCAATATCCAAAATACCGCGCAGGATACTCCCTACCGTCAGAGTGGCAATCCCGGCATTATACAGGTTGAAGGCCACACGGCTGTGAAGATCCAGCAGACCTATCACAACAAAGCCGACCACGCCCAGGATTAGACTATACGCAAAGGCAAAGGTCATATAAGGCGAAGACACGCCGTGACCGAAGAGTGAATACAGGTAATTGAAACCTATGCAGACAAGCGTGACGACAGCATAAACGATCACAGTTGTTTTAAGCGACTTATTTGAGATCATAATGAACCTCCGATATAAATGATATCGCTGACATTCCGCTCACCATATGATCGGCCATCGGTCGGATTATTGATCACCTGACCGTTGAACACCATGGTCGAAGAACCGCCGCCATCCAGGTTGTACGCCACGGTACATCCATATTCCTGCATCACCTCAGCCAGTTCAAGCAGCGATAATCCCGCGTTGTCCGAGGTCCTGCCATCCGAAACGAGGAAGATGTAATGCAGCGGGTCAATCATGCCAATGGCGGTACGCGGATTGCTGGTCTTCGACTGCGAAACTTCAGAATTACCATTGACGGTGATCACGCCATCTTCAATCAAACCGGGGCCAAATGAAAAAATCTGCAGCGCACCTTCATCATAGAGCGCTTGCGCATCCGTGGCGGCTTCATTGACGATCTCAAAACTTCCATCCGCATTGATCACCAAAGCCTCGCTGGAACTGCTTCTGGCTGTCGATTGGTAGAGCACCCCGTTTCGCAGGACGAATCCCGAATTTCGGAAGCCATAATAATCACCGTTGATTGCCAGAATGGCATCGTGTTCCTCAGCCATCGAGGATGTCGTGTCCTTGATATTCCTGCCGAAGGTGTTATTCGCCAGGGCTGTCTTCAGATAGGCAATGTCGCTGATGACGACATCGGCAATGTAAATGTCCGTGTTGTATTCCCGAATCACATTGATGGTGATCTGGATGTTGGCATCCTGATAGGAATAGTCTGTGATGATGGGTTCGTCGCTGATAGTCTCACTCTCATCGGTGACGGTGGTGTCCGCGCTGCTGTTTGAGGTAACGCTGGTTGAGTTATCAGTCACAACCGCGGCCTGGCTTTCATTCGTGGCAACTGCGCTATCCAGTTCCGCATAGATGCTGGTATTCGCTGCGGAGGCATCCACAACCGCGATCCTGTCCGCGATGACGAAGGTATCCAGCAGACTCCAAGCGGTGAAAACGAAAAGCACAATGGAATAAAGATATGCAAAGGTATGTTTATTTTTCATACTGTTTTTCCTGGTTTTCTTACGGCTATTAGATGGAAAAATCCAATGCCTTTGGACAATATAATTCGTGACGAATAAGAGACAGTCCACCAATATTTTGCTGATCAAAAGGCCGCTGGAAAAAGTGAGCAGGCTGCTGACGGCGTTGGTCAAGATGCCGCTGAGTACCATTTGAACGAGGAACAACGCCAGATATTTGAGCGACTCACTTCGGGTGTTATGGGAATCCTTCTTTTCAAAGACCCAGATCTTATTCAATGAGAAATTGAGTACGCCTGAAATGACACGGGCGACGGTCGTAGCCAAAAAGATGCTCAGCCCCAGATTCACGCCCAGGAAAAAGCCGGCAATATCAACACCCGCGGAGAGCATGGACGAAGCAATGTTCTTAAAAAACGATTTGTAAATCGTTATCGAATCGCTCACGGTCCGAAAATGAGTGACACGATCCTTTTCATAGATCGTCTCGATATCCACGGTTTGATAGGCAATCTCCCGTTCGTTCATTTTCTCCAGGAAGCGCATTT
>CAYUSC010000016.1:0-30092 GCA_964447265.1 uncultured Candidatus Brevefilum sp. | reverse complement strand
GATGTCGTGATTGAAGACAATACATTCTCCGCCCTGGATATTACCAAGGGGCAGGCGCTCTTTATCTATGCCGGCGGATGCAGTAACTGCACGCGACCGTCGGATAACAACCAGATTTTGGACCTGGTGATCCGAAATAATATCGTCAACGGCAATGATTTCATCTTCATGTATGGGGGCATGGAGGAGTTCGCTTCCAACAACCTGGTCACCTACTATCTTGGCGAAAACACACTGAATCCCATTGATGCAAAAATTGATATTGCTGATTTCATGGCGAAAGAAAATGCCGGAAACCAGACCATTGCTCTTGAGGAAATGCCTTAACCTCAGGCGCTGAAAATGAAAGACGCTCCTGGAACTACTATAGTCCAGGAGCGTTTTATATTTAATCTCACCCAATGGTTTAGGGAATGGTCAGGTCCATCAGGAGGATGTAGCCGATAGCGGACGCGTCTTCCGTTCGATATTCCACCAGAACACATTCCCGGTTCAGGTCATCAAAGACCCGTTCGGGAATCGAGATCAAGGTCACGACAGCGCCTTCGGGAATCCTGCTCTTGGCGACCTGGTTTTCATAACAGCCTTCACGAACCCAAACCGTTCGCAGCAGCGTGGCTGTGATGACCGGGGTGCTGGTCGGCGTGAAATTGGGCGTGGCCGTGTAATCCGGCGTTGAGGTCGGCGTGATCGTTGGCGTCGGTGTGATGGTGGGCGTCTGAGTGATCGTCGCGGTGATGGTGGGTGAGGGGGTGAGCGCCAGTTGGTGATTGCGCACCGCACCGGCAATCCCGCGACCGCCAAACCATAGGGCCAGGATCAACAGAATCCCGGCAATCCCACCACCGCCATAGAGTGTGACGTAATACCAGCGCAGCCGGCGTTTGAGTTCGAGTACTTCCGGGTCATGGGGGAAGCGGGTGCGCACGTCTTTGCTGATCAAATAGGCGTTGCGGGGGAAGAAGCGGCTTTCGGTGTTCAAAGCCTGGATGGCTCGTTTGAGACTGTCTTCCAGGTTCCCAACCACATGCTGGGATTCCTGCGCTTCGGCTTGCAAGGCTTTACCCTGGGTGTTGTCGGGAGTGAGGATTTGGAGGGTCTCCAAAGCTTCCACGGCTTCGTCATAGGACGACTTGGCCGATTTGAGCGTTGTGGCGGCGTCTCCCTGGCGCTTCATCCGGTTGATCTTATCCAGCAGGGAAGCGGTGACAGCCGGAAGGACGATATCCAACCGGTTGCGCAGACGGGAGATTTGGGGCACTTCACCGTATTTGACCGAGAGACGGTCAATGCGGGTGCGAGCCTCGGCCAGCTTGTCAGGGGGGATATTGCCGCTCAGGTTCATCACATCGGCAATCTGATCCAGCGCTGAGGTGTCGCTGCGGATTTCCGCGGCTTTATCAATATATTCAGGCAGGGCCACGGCGCTGGCTGCGGTCTGGACTTTGGCGAGGCCGCCTTGCAGATCGCCCTGCCGGAGCATTGCCAGACCTTCTTCAAAGACGTCATGGGCCTGCATCTGGTTTTCCAGGTCCTGCCTAAGCTCTTCACCTTCTCGCCAGCGGTTGATGCCGGCTTCCTGCAGGCTGGTAAAGGCCTCTTCCAGATATTCCAAAGCAGTCTGATAACGGAAAACACGGGCGGCGGATTGCGCCTTACCATAAGCCTTACCGGCTTCGGGTGGCAGTGCAACGGAGGGGATGTTCCCGGTCCGCAGGAATTCTTCGGCTTCGTCGCGGTGTTCCTTGGCGCGGGACCAGCCGGGTTCAACCTGAAGGACGTTTTCGTAAAGCGGGATGGCTTTTTGATAGTTACCGGCGTAAAACGCTTCTTCTGCCGAGTCCATGATGGCTTCGGCTTCGGGGTCGTGGCTGGAGCTGAGGAATTTCCGCAGGGGGTCGTAGGTGTCATCCTCGCCAAATTGAGGCGAGACGTTCACGGAAGTCTGCGGCTTACCATTGGGCATCGCTTGGGGTTGGGCGGGTTTGGCTGCCTGGTCCTGATATTGTGTTTCAGCCAGCCGTCGGGAACGTTCACGACGGACTTCCCGCAGCAAGCGGTTGGCATGTTCAAGTTCGGTGAAATCCACGGGTTCGGCGATACGTTCCGTCGCCAGCGCTTCCAAAAAAGCGCTCAGCGCGTTTTCAACCTCCACCAACTCCTGCTCCTGTGGATGAGGTTCGTCCAGAACCGACTTTGCCCGTAGGATAAGGTCTTTCAGCATAAATTTCCTTTCACCGCAAAGTTAACTTTGGGATTGACGTTGATTATACAGGGATTGCAGATCTTCCGCCAACGCGGTCGGTGTCTGGTATTTTCCCTGAATGGCATCGCCCAGGACGTTGAGTTCATCCTCCGTCAGGCGTTTCTGGTCATCATAGGTCCAGATCGGGTCGTACTTTTCCGGCGCGTTCTGGATGTCTTCCGGCCGGTTGGGGCCGACCTTGACGGAGCCGGGTGCCTGGCGGCCTGTGAGCAGGTGATGCAAGGCGCGGGCGCTGAACTGCAGGACATCAAAGGCATAGACCTCTTCGGAGTTGCCGTTGGTGATCAGGCGGCCGATATTCCAATCCAACGCAAAAACCTGCTTGCGCGGCTCATTCCAGTAGTAGTGCAGGACTTTATGGTCAAGGTAAATGACGTTGTTTTCGTGAGCGGCTTTCATGATCCCGCAGATCTGGATGGCGGCCTGGAGTGCTTCAATCACCGGATAGCTGCGATGGAATTCACCGCGGGTGTAACCGGCATCAACCCGCATATAGAGGTTATCTTCCCAGCGGCGGGGCAGGATGATCGCGGCCAGCCAGCCTTGTTCAGTTCGTTCATCCAGCTCTGCAAGCACGGCTTCGCTGTCTTCAGCTCCGTATAGGTCAAAAGTACCCGTCAGGTTGCCGGCTGAAGCGGCCTGCTGGAGGGAGGTCGTCATTGGGGCGATCTCATCCGGCCAGTGGAATTCAGCAGGTTTGAGGAAGCCCATGCCCAGCATCGGGGTTATTCCGGGGACGTCCTTGAGCCGATCAAGGATTTGAATCTCGGTCCGGAAGAGGGGTAAAGCATATTGGAGTTTATCCGGCCGCATCACTTTGATGGCCGGAGAATTCGCGTAGTCGCCAGAGAGGGGCGCATAGGACAGGCTGAATACCCGGGCGGATGAGCCAACTGCTTCCGGAACGGCAAAATCCCGTAAACCGGCGGAAAGCCAGGTATCCAGGGGTTCGGTCAACTGCATTTTTTCATTGGGTCCAACGGAGTGTGTTTCCATGGTTCTTCTTTCAATTCTGTTATGGTCTATTGCTCATATCCAAGCGTTGATTGTACCAGCCAGGCATAAAGAGGGTGGGAATGATCCATCTCGAGGATTCCATCCCTTTGTTCCGGGATGGAATGCAGGCTGGCGATGGTTTGGAAGGCTTCCTGCCAGGCGGGGAAGCGGTGGTCTGTCTCATCCCTGACCAGGATAGCCTCGATGGCGGCAAGATGGTCCAAAAGGTTCTCACCTGCCTGGATCTGCCGGGTATAGGGCAGCACATTTTCATTTTCAAGTCCGGCATAGCTTAACCGGGCCTGCCGGCTGTGTTGGGCAAGTCTCAAAAAGGTGTCGGAAATTGTCCGGACCTGACTGAGCTTTTCATGGTAGATCAACCGGAAGGCTTCGTCGGTGCTGTGATCCATTTCAGTTCGCCAGGCCAGGTATTCATTTTGAAGGATATCGCAGCTCACTTCCAGATTCTCCAGAAGTCCCTGGTGAGGACTGGCGGTATAGACCTGGTCCCAATCGCGGATTAATTCGCCGAGGGTGATGAGCACTTTTTGAAGGTGGGGTTCGGTCTGGGGGTACTCGCCGGGTTCCAGGGCTGTGATGGCATCCAGGCCGGGCTGGATCTGTTCAGCCCATTGTGTTGTGGATTGCCGGGTATGTTCGAGAATCCGCCATCCGGATATCACATCGGAATCCAGACGGGCCAGTGACTGATCGATATCCTGTTCTTCAAGGGCTTGTCGCCAGGCGATCAGCGCTTGCAAGACAGCGCAGCATTCCTCCAGCGAGGGCTGACCGGACACCTGACAATCACTTTTCACTTCAGCGAGGTCCAGATTGAGGCGGAAAATGCTCTGGAAACCCTCGGAGAGGCGCTTGCAGGGTAAGTAAAAAGCCGGCGCAATTCTCTTGATACTGTCCAGGCCCGCATCCAGGTCGGACCAATTCTTGATATGCTGGGTAAAATTCGCCAGGACTTTTGCGATGGTGACATCATCAGGTGCAGCGAGTTTGGCTTCGGTGTCGTGAATGGTCTCGCAGCCCAGCAGCCAGGGGCACCAGGTCTCGATACCCGGCTGCAGTTCAGCCAGGTAGTCACCGGCAGAGATTTGGCCCAGCATAGAGAGCAAGGCTTGCAGCCAGGGTGGCGCGCCTAAGAGGCGTTCCAATAGGGGGCGGGTTTTCATCAAGTGCTCAATGAACTGAGCGGACTCTCGCCGTTTTGATGGGCCGGTGGAGAGGTTATCCAGCCATTTCTGGAAGTCGGCAACCTCAGATGCCAGAGGGAGAATTCCCCAGCGATCCGGATCCCAGGCAATCACCTGCCGGAAGGCCTTTGGCAGGGCTTCCCAATCCATGTTCACCCAGGATTGAAGCAGGTTGCGGATTGCGTCTTCGCCGCCGGCGAAACCTGTTTTCAATTCCGACCGCAGCCGCCGAGGCATGTCGGCTCGATCACGAGCCATATTCAGCAAATCGTAATCAAAGGGGCTTTCCTGCAAATCCGCGCCTTTAGTCCGCCAGTGATTGAGGATGGTTTGGAGTTCAGCCACTTCCACCGGGTCAGCGGATGGTCCGGATTGGGTCCATTCGAGCAGGTTTTGACCGATCTGGCGGGGAAGCGGTGTGGCGGAACCAAGGGTTTTTTGTCGGATCACCGGGATAAGCTGGTCCCACCAGTTTGTGGGCTCATTATCGTGAGCGATCTCGGCCAGGTGCCAAAGGGCCCGGTTCCAGTTTTCATGAAGGGTTGCCGAAACGAGCGGAGTCAACTCCGTGCTGATGAGCATATCAGAATTGCGGAAATATTCGCGGAGAAGGTGCCAGGAGAGGTTCAGATTTTCACCGAACAACTCCCAGATGATGGTCGTGGCTCTGATGGCGGATTGGGAATCGCCCTCGGTGAGCGTGGCCTCCACCAATTTCTGGCCATAGTCCAGCACCCGAGGGGCTTCCCAGGGCGCGCCGATCCGCAGCAGGACTTTTTGATAGGCGTGGATTTTTTGCAGTCCGTCCAGCGTTGGGTCGCTGTTCAAGACCACCCGAATCAGGGATTGATATTCCATCACCCGCAGGGCGATCACCTCATGCTGATAGGCGATCCGCCGAGCCAGAACGGAAATCAATGGTCGGTCCAGCTCCGTGCTTTGGAATTCGGACCAGCCCAGGTCTTCATAGAGTTCGGGCGCGGATTGCTGGAGGAACAGACCCAGGGTATCCACCAACTGGCGGTAATCTTCCCAGCGAGGCAGCGCTCGTCTTTGGTCGTTGCTTTCATTCAGGAACTGGGCGTTACCCCAGTCGATAACGGCTACGCCGCCGGAGCTGTTATCCCAATAGATATGTTCGAGTTTGACGTCATTCCAAAGCACGCCGGAGCGATGCGCCCGGGCGAAAAGGTCAAAGAGGGAATCCAACACCGTGAGGATCACCCGGCGGGGGAAGGGCGTGCCTTCCTGGCGGGAGCGGACCAACATGGCTGCCATGTCTTCACCCGGCGCGGTTTCGCTGACAATGAAAAAGTTGGCGGTACCGTGAGTGAACTCCGGCGCCTGATCAAGAATTTGCGGGGGATGGGCCTTGCATTCCGGCAAGCCTTCCAATTGAGCCAGGGCCAGCCCCTCTTGGGCGATCTGGCCGGCCTGCCGCTGGATGGTGCCGCCGGTGGCGATCCGGGAGGGTTTCTTGAGGACGCCGCTTAACTCCGGCTGTTCAACGCAAACCACGGCATACACCTCACCGGCATCACCGCTGCCTATGGGTGCATCACCCAGCTTCCATTGATAGGTCTTGCCTTGAACAGTCTTTGCCAAAATGTCTCCAAAGGTATTGACTAAACGGCCTAATTTTACTCAACCCTGATTAAAATTTGAGGTAGATGGCCTTTAAAATTCTAACCTAATAGGCATTTGTTACATTAAAACGCAACATCAAACAATCACCTGTCATTCCGGCGTGGATTTGGACAGATGGGATGCTAAAACACGGGCACTCTTCAGGGGTCTACTTCCAGGATAAACAAAGATAAAAGGATAATGCCAAAGATTGGATGATTTTACCCCATTTTTAGCTGAAGAATTGCAAGGCTTTCCGTAAGCGCTCCTCAACATCCGGGTTTTCTTCCCGGCCGATGGATTGGAGCGCGGCCTGGGCCTCCACGACGGAGTAACCCAGCGCGGTGAGGGCTTCAAGCACTTCGGTATCGACATCGTCCAGCCTGTAAGCGGCTTCCAGCGGTTCCAGCGGCTGGATTTTTCCCTGGAGATCGAGGATGATCTTTTGGGCGGTTTTTTTGCCGATCCCGGGCACCCGGGCGAAGATTTCGGGCTGGTCGGCCGTGATTGCCCGGCGGACGGTTTCCGGCGAGAGGGTGGAGAGGGCTGCCAGGCCGGTTTTCGGACCGATGCCCGCCACGCTGATCAGATGGATGAAAAGGTCTCGTTCTTCCGGGGTGGCAAAGCCATAGAGCGCCAGTTGATCCTCTCGAACCACCAGATAGGTGTGGAGGGTCAGCGGTTTTCCCAGGTGGGATTCCAGGCACATATTCTCGGTCACATTGATCAGTAAACCCAGGCCGCTCAGGTTGATAACGATCTGGCCATCCAGAATTTGGCTGATTTCTCCGCTTACTGTTGCAATCATGGTTCTATTTTAACCGTATTTCGGGATTGGTTGTAAATCTCATAAAGCATCACAGCAGTGGCGACCGCCAGGTTGAGTGAGTCGCTGCGCCCGGCCATCGGGATGCGAGCCAGAAGGTCACAGGCGGTCATCATCTCATCCGGCAGGCCATGCCTTTCGCTGCCCATCAGCAGAACTAAGGGCCGCTGGTAACGAATTTGCTGGTAATCAATTGCTCCGTGATCGGATGTGCCGATCAGTTGAGCCTGTTGCCCTACCTGCCAGGTGCGGAATGTGGGCCAATCCGCGTTTGCGACGGTCAGTGAGAAAATCGCCCCCATGCTGGCTTTGACGGCTGCGGGGTCAAAGGGGTCGGTCGAGTTTCCGATCAGGATGATTCCCTTTGCGCCGACCGAATCCGCCGTCCGCATGATCGTGCCGAGGTTGCCGGGGTCCGCCACGGCATCCAATGCCACCCAGAGATCATCCGGTTCAAGTTGAATAGCTGCCAGGTCCTGCCAGGATTGTTTTAAAATTGCGCCGATCCCCTGAGGGCCCTGTTTGTTGGCCAGTTTTTCAAAGATCTCAGCGCTGATCTCTATCCGTTCCACATCCCTCAGGCTGGGATCGTCCAGCAGGGACTGCCCGAATTCGCTGACGAGTAAATCCGGCGCGACCACCAGGGCTTTGATGGGTGCCCGGGTCTGGACAGCCTCGCCCACGGTCCGCAGACCCTCGATGAAGTAGGTGCCGCTTTGTTGGCGGAACTTCTTCTGGTCGAGTTTGCGGATCTCTTTGATGGTTGGGTTGGCAAAGCTGGTGATCATGGTTCGAAGGAGGCTTTCTTATCCGATGAGCGGGGAGGATTGGTGATGGATATGGCAGATGGCGACGGCCAGGGCGTCGGCGGCATCATCCGGTTTGGGAAGCTCCGGCAAACCAAGCAAGGCCTGAACCATCCGCTGCACCTGAGTCTTGCCGGCGCTGCCATAGCCGCAGACGGTCTGCTTGACTTCATTGGGCGTGTATTCGGCAATTGGCAGGGCAGCCTGCGCCAGAGTGAGCATGGTTACGCCGCGCGCCTGACCGACGGAAATGGCGGTCTTGACATTCTTCTGGAAAAACAACTTCTCCACCGCGCTTGTATCAGGTCGGTGGAGAAGGATTAATTGCGTTAATTCGTCAAAAAGGATGTTCAGCCGTTCGGCATCCGGGAGACCTGCCTGGGTCGTGATGACGCCATAGGTCACACATTGATAGTCGTTGCGCGGGTCGGTTTGGACCAGTCCGTACCCGGTTATGGCAATGCCGGGGTCAATGCCGAGGACAAGCATGTCCGGATTATTCACCCTCCATGGCTTGGACGGCTTCGTCGGAGATGTCCAGATTGGAGTAAATATCCTGAACGTCATCCAGTTCTTCGAGGTTCTCAATGGTCTTCATGACCTTGAGAGTTTGTTCAACATCAAGGCTGATCTCCTGCTTGGGCATGAAGCGCACGCCGGATTCTTCAGGGATGATGTTGGCTTTGCTGAAGTGATCGGCAATCGCCTGAAAACTGGAGGGAGCGCCGATAACCTCAATCAGGTCGTCATCCTGGCGAACATCATCCGCACCGGCTTCAACGGCCAGTTCGAAGATGGAGTCAAAATTGTTACCTTCAGTCGGGAATGAAAAATAAGTCAATCGTTCAAACTGCCAGTTCACGGAACCGGGATCGCCCAGGCTGCCGCCTGCTTTGGAGAGGATATGGCGGAGTTCTGCAACCGTCCGGTTGCGATTTTCGGTGACGCATTCGATCATCAATGCCACGCCGTTCGCAGCATAACCTTCGTAGAGGATTTCTTCAAAGGTTTCGCCTTCTTTATCGTCGCCGGTGCCCCGTTTGATCGCACGTTCGATGCTGTCTTTCGGCATGTTGGCTGCTTTGGCTTTTTCAATAGCCAGGCCCAGCCGGACGTTCATATCCGGATCACCGCCGCCTTCGCGGGCAGCAATGACGATTTCACGAGCTATCCGGGTAAAGACTTTACCCTTTTTAGCATCGGCTGCACCTTTCTTACGTTTAATTGTCGCCCAATGCGAATGTCCTGACATAAATTGATTCTCCTTCAAGGCCCAGGTTTGTCTGGATTTCTACCTGGTTCATAGCACGATTATACCATTTTACAGGAACGATTAATAATATAGTAAAGTCTGGTGAATTGCAAGGATCAGCCGGGGTTTTCCCGGGCTAATCGGAATTCTAGCCGTTCCAACCGGTGGGAGAGGCTTTCCTGCCAGAAACGGTATTGATAGGCAGGGAAGTGCCGGCTGTTGAGAACGGTGAGGCCGCCAACCGTCCAGCGATGGGCTTCTTCATAGCCCTTCATCTGATGTTCGAAATATTTGGCAATTTCCTCGAAAGCATAAAGCTCTTCATTTTCCGCGGCTTGCTCCCAAAGGGCAATGGCAGCCGGCCAATCCCCTTTGCGTTTCAGCAGGAAGGAGAGCCGCTGAACGGTATCCCAGTGGATCTCTTCTGGAAGGTCAACCGAAAGAGCTTTGCGGTAAAGCGTTTCAGCCTGGGAAATTTCACCCATCGATTCGAAGAACCTGGCCAGCGCGACGATATCCTCACCGTGGTGGATCCGATCGGAGTGGGGATCGTCCAATAAAAAGGCCATATGACTAAAAAGCCCTGCCAGGCTGAGAATATCAATGGCGTTGTGATAGAAGATGCCCGCCATGGGGCGCGCATCCTGAGTTCGCAGGTAATCAAAATACATCTGCGGAATCAAATAACCGGGAACTTCTTCCTCACCGCGGGACACACCCAGGATCTGGTGTTCAACATTCCCCAACGTACGGCTTTCCAGGCGAATTTTCCACAGACGCCGGGCCAGCGGTAATAAGTCGAAATGGTCAATTCCGTTGAAGGGGGTGTCCATCCCCATCATCGTGTAGCGGGTGTTCAACAGGGGGATGTCAAAGGCTTTTCCGTTATAAGTCACGACTGCCCGCATGCCCTCCATAAAGGAATTCAGCCCGGACAGCAAGGCGGGTTCCTCACCGGGATGACGCATGAAGAACTGCGCCAGGCGGAAACCATCAGGGGTGAAGCGCCCCAGGCCGACCTCAAAAGCATAAGTGCCCGTGCCGCCGGCCAGGCCGCTGGTTTCGGTATCCAGAAAGATGAAATCCTGCAGGTCGGTCAGAGAGAGCTGCTGCGCGCCGGCCCATTGGCATAGCACCTCGATTGGGTCCTGCGGGGTGAGCGGTTTGCTGCCATGGATGTAATCCACCGGGTAGAACTCCTCGTGGCAGAAGACTTCACCAGTGAGCATTTCCCAGAATTCACCTGAGACCACTTTTTCAATCGGATGTTTCCCGGCGCGTTTATTCGTCAGGCGTTTGTCTTTCCCCATCTGCACGCCCAGGGCTTTCAATTGATCTTCCAGAGAATTCCAATCAGCCATGACCGATCAACGCTTTCAACAGAGCCAGAGTTTCCGTTTTCCCGCCGGAACCTTCCTCGCCCACCGGTCCCACACAGGAGGGGCAGCCATCTTCACACTCGCAGGAAGCCACGGTTTCAAAGGCCTGGGTGAGGAGTTCGTGGTGCAGTTCGTAGAGGTTTTCGCTCAGTCCCAGCCCACCGGGGATGTTATCGAATAATACCACCGTGGGCAGGCCCCCGCCCAGAGTCGAATTCGGGTCATAGTGCACGTCAATATCCTCGCCGTCACACATGATCAGGAGCGGGGCAAGGTTGGCCAGCACATAGCTGAAACCTGCCATTCCGCTGCGAACGCGCACTCGGGTCTCGGCCAGGCGGTGACAGGTGGGGCAAAGGGTGATCAGGTTCTGGAGTTGATTGGCTGCTTCCCGGCTGGTGAAACTGCGAAAAGGCTGGATATGGTGCACGTGCAGGGGTTGGTGAGCGCCGGTCGCACCGCAGACCTGGCAGCGTTCACCGTCGCGATTCACCACTTTTTGGCGGATATCGTCCCAATCCGGCCCGTAATCATTCGGTTCCCCGTTCCAAAGCATCTGGTCTTTTAGCTTGGCAATGGTTTCTTCATTGATGCTGATCCAGTAGCCTATGGTGTTCAGGAAACTGGGAGGCAGGTCCACAGTGCCATTGCCCAGGGTCTCATGGGTGAACCAGCGAACGCGCCGATACCCAATCACCTTACTTGTGACGAGGATTTCGCCCAGGTTTTTCTGCGCTCCGGTGACGGGCTCCGTCTTGAGCAGGGATTTCTCTTCAACTTTGGTTTCCTCCTGCGCCTGGGTGTAATAATCCACATACGCCGGTTTCAGATAGGCTACTCCCGCCTCCAGATCAAGTTCTTCCACCAGGTAAGATGCGCCTTCGTGCAGGTAAATGGCATCAGGATGCACCATCCAGTAAGCGCTGTTCAGGTCCACCTGACCGACAGTCTCCTGCCGAGTATCACCCCGTACCACGAGGCTGACCTGTTGGGGAGTGGCGTTGCGCAGGGAGATATCCGCTGCCGGATATTGGTCCGCCATCCAGAAGAAGCGATCGGCCTGCTGGTGCAACTCGCCGTTATTGGTCAGAAGCTCCAAAAAGGCCTGGAGTTTTGCGGCAGGAATTGCGCCGAAACCCTCATTGGTTCGGAAGGGCAGCTCAAAGGCGGCGCAGCGGATATGCTGCAGGAGGATCAGGAGGTTATCGGGGGCGATCAAGGCGCGCTCGGGCGAGCGACCAAAGAAGTAATCGGGATGGCGGGCAAGATACTGATCCATAGCCCTGGTCGAGGCCACCAGGACGGACAAGGAAGGGGCCAGCTTTCGACCGGCGCGACCGGCCTGCTGGAGCGTACCGGCGATGCTGCCGGGGTAGCCGATCAGGATGGCGGCGTCCATCCCGCCGATATCAATGCCCAGTTCGAGCGCGGATGTGGCAACCACTCCCTTGACCTCGCCGCGCCGCAGACCATCTTCGATGGCGCGACGTTCGCGTGGGAGGTAACCGCTGCGGTAACCGCGGATCTGATTGGGGTTGCCGTTGGGGTCCCTTTGGCGCAGGTAGGTCAGGATTAATTCAATTCCCCGGCGGGTCTGCCCGAAGACAATGGTCTGAATATTCTCAGCTAACAGTTCGCCTGCCAGCATGGAGCCTTCCAGCAGGGAACTCTGCCGGATGCCGGTTTTCTTATCCAGAATGGGCGGGTTATAGATCAGGAAATGCCGATCGCCGTGGGGCGACCCGTCCTGGTCGATCACTGTGACCGGTTTTTCAATCAGCCTTTCAGCTAATTGTTTGGGGTTGCTGATCGTGGCGGAGGTGAGGATGAATTGCGGCTGGCTGCCATAGAACAGGCTGATTCTCTTGAGCCTGCGGATCACATTGGCGACGTGAGAACCAAACACGCCCCGATAAGCGTGCATTTCATCGATCACGATGAATCGTAAAGCTGTGAAGAAGTCCTTCCAGCCGGTATGGTGAGGCAAGATGCCAGTGTGGAGCATGTCAGGATTGGTCAGGATGATCGATGATTCCTGGCGAACCAGTGAGCGGATGTTCTGGGGGGTATCGCCATCGTAAATGTTGGCTTTATTGATATCCAGGCGATTTAACTCATGCAATAGCGACCTGAGACCGGAAAGTTGATCCTGGGCGAGGGCTTTGGTTGGGAAGAGATAGAGCGCTTTGCCCTCCGGGTGCTTCAGCAGGCTGTCGATGACCGGCAAGTTGTAGCAATAGGTCTTGCCGCTGGCCGTGCCGGAAACCACCGCAATGTTCTCGCCGTTATTGACCTTCTCATAGGCCATCGCCTGATGGGTATATAAGGAAGCAATGCCTTGGGAAGCGAGGATATCGGTTAATTCGGGCGAGAGCTGGGAGGGAAAATCCATCAGGTCCGCGGGTTTCTGGGCCAGGACGCGCCATTCCACCACATTATCTGCGATGGTTGGATGGGTCCGCCAGCGGCTGAGGATGGATTTGATTTTATCGGTCATCGGAATTCTTCGAATATTTGTTTCACTAATGATAATCTGAATTTGGGATGAATGCAATATTGAAGTGGGGAGATACTGTGGATAATATGGTCGGGTGCCCACAAGGGACACCCCTACGGATATTTGAAATCCATCGTGTTTTGTTGAGGCGGCCCCTGTGGCTGCCCGTGATGTTGGGTGTCCACAAGGAAGATTTTTACAATTTATAATTTCTTCTGTAATGGAAGCGTTTTCGGCTGTATTTGATTCTGGGTGCACCCCTCCAAAATTCTATTTGTTTTGTAGGGGCGGCCCTTGTGGCCGCCCAGAGTGTTACAATTAATGAACCATATTTCAACACGTCAGTAAGGACTTTTCGGGGGTAATAATGGATCAGGAATACAACCAGAAATTCTATCGCAAAGCCATTCGGTTAAAAGACTATGATTATTCTCAACCAGGGGCTTATTTTGTCACAATTGTTACTCAATCAAGAAAATGTCTCTTTGGAAAAGTGGATAACGGAAAAATGATTCTGAATGAGGGGGGCAGGATGATTGAACATGTGTGCCGTGAAGTTGAAATGACCTCCCCATGGCTAAATCTTGGATCATATCAGGTTATGCCTAACCACATCCATCTCATTATCAATCGTAGAGAAAGTGGTTTTATTGATGATAAATCCACAGATGATAGGAAAACCACAATAAACAATGGAAGCACGCAAAAGTCAATTCACCTTTCATTATTTGATGTGATCGGTCGGATAAAATCGATTTCTACTCTTCGATATATCCAAGGTGTGCGGGGTAATCAATGGCCCATGTTCGATAAGCGGTTATGGCAACGGAGTTATTATGATCATGTCATTAGGGATGAAAAGGATTATGAGGTGATCTCGGAGTATATTTTGTCCAATCCAATGAATTGGGACAAAGATGAAGATTATTGTGTGGTTTAGTTGGGTCGGAAATGGGTAATAAAGGGTGCCCACAAGGGGCACCCCTACGGATATTTGAAATCCATCGTGTCTCGTAGGGGCAGCCCTTGTGGCCGCCCAAAAACAGCGTTTATCACTGATCAATATTAAATAAAAAAGCAGCCATTGGCTGCTTTTGGTTATGTTTACCCTTCCAATTTCACTTTTTTCTTCTGGGCGATGTTGACCAGAAGATCGATCACCGGATAAATTAAATTACCGATCAATCCCAGAACGTGATAAATGAGTTTGCCATCGAACCCGGGGATGATGATGTACTTTCCTTTTTTCAAAGGCCGGAGGATATCCGCCGCAACAACCTCTGCGGATTGGATTTTGGTTGCTCCGGCGATGAAACGGGTTTCATAGGGTTTAAGCGGTTCCTCGAAAGCCAATTGAGGCGTCTCGGTATCCGGCGGGAAGGCGACCGATACCTGAATGCCCAGCGGTTTGAGCTCTGAGCGGATCACGTCACTGAAGCCGCGCACGGCATATTTCGAGGCGCTGTAACCGGAATAACCAAAGACGCCGGCAAATCCGGCCTGGGATGAAATGTTCAGGATGGTGCCGGAACCGCGCTCGATCAGCCCGGGCACCAGGACTTTCAAAACATGCAAGGTTCCGTAGTAATTGATGTTCATCAACCAGTGGAAGATCTCGACATCCAGGTCCTGAAAATAGCCGGGGTAGGTGACTCCGGCCGAATTGACCACTAAATCCGGCTGGCCATGTTCGGCGACATAATCAGTCAGCTTTGTCTTCAGACAAACATAATCCGTGACATCGCATTGAAGAATATCAATGGCCTGGTTTTCGTTTACCTTATGTTGGGATAATTCAGCTTTAGCTGCTTCCAGCTTATCTTCATGTCGGGCGAGCAGACAGACGCTGGTCCCTTCGCTGACCAGTTGCCTGGCGATCGCCATTCCGATGCCGCTGGAGCCTCCTGTGATGATAGCATGTTCATATTTTCTTACCATTAATGACCTCCACAAGAATTGCATGAACCACCGGAACACCCGCTGCATCCGCTGCCGGATGTGAGCGATTGGCCTCCGCTGGATGCGTTAAAAAGGGATAGTTGCCGCTTGACTTGAACGCTTTGGCATTGGGGGCAGGAGAGGGTTGCATCCGCCTCTTTCATGGGCCGGATCATCTCAAAGGTGTGGCGGCAATCCTGACAGCGATACTCATAGATCGGCATGATGCACCATTTCTTGATAAAATGAAAATAATCGTATCATTGTAACGCGGCCAACATAGCCGGTCAATTTGAACGGTTTTCTAATGAAGAAAACACATTTTTTGGATAAAAGGTGCGTCTGAAAAACAATAGGCAGGGCAATATATCAATAAATGTTTTTTTATCTTGCTGTTTTAAAAGTGAAACCGGAGCATTTGCTCCGGTTTTGGTTAATCCAGGTTATTTTTGATACCGTCCCCTGATCGCCGGGATCAGGTATTCATTGAAAGCCCGGTCGCAGTCATAGTCCGGTTTCCAGTTCCAATCCCGACAGGCGGCGGAATCATCCACCTCTTCCGGCCAGGTATCAACGATCTTCTGGCGGCAGGAATCGACATTGAAGTCTATTTTCGCCTCGGGGAAGGCTTTCAGGACGATGTCATAGATATCCTGGGCAGATAGGGAGAAGGAGGTTACGTTATAAACGATTTGGGAGATCCGGTTGCGGGGGGCCTCCGCCAGTTTCACCAGGGCTTTGACGGCATCCGGCATGACCATGAAGGGGATCTTGGTATCGGGGCGGACGAAGCAGGAATAAGGTTCACCCTGTGCTGCGGCATGCAGCATTTCAGGGCCGTAATCGCTGGTGCCGCCGGTGGGGATCGTTTCAGCGCTGATCAGCCCGGGGAAACGCAGGGAGCGAAAATCCACAGTTTCGGAAGTGCCGCAATCGGCGGCCAATTGGCGATAGAAGGCGCCGTAATAATGACCCAGGTTTTCGCAATAAAGTTTATTGCACCCGTACATCGTGGTGGGGTGGTGCCATTCATCTTCCTTGGCGGCGCCGGCTTTTTCCTTCTCGGCGAGGGTGGGGATGCCATAGGCAGCAATCGAGCTGGGGTAAATGAATTTGACCGGTGTGCCCTGCCATTGGGATTGTTCCACGGCCAGCCGCAGCAGATTCAAGGTCCCTTCGACGTTGATCCGGTGGGCTGTTTCCGGGTTGTATTCGGCTTTGGTTGATAGGATGGAAGCCAGATGGAAGATCGTGGCAATTTCGTGCTCAACGACCATCCGGCCGAGGAGCATTTGGTCGAGGATATCTCCGACGATATAGGTACTGCAAAATTCACGCAGGGATTTATCCAATGGGACCACATCAAGTGCAACAATATTTAAATCGGTATTCTCCGCAAGATACCGGATCAGTCCATGCCCAATTTCACCGTTTGCTCCGGTGACAAGCACGACCTTTTGACGCATAAGTTCCTCCTAAGGTGATGGTGAGAGAACGTCAATTGACGATGAGACTATTTTATCGTAACTTGAAAGAGTTTTGGGAAACCGTGAAAGGTGAAAAGTTAGACTGTCATCGTGACATTCATCCGCCGAATCTGATCGGGGGATTGATAGGACACGGCCATCACTACCACGCTCATATCATCCTGCGGCCGGCCGTTATCCATACGGATGGCCTGATTGAGCAGGAAGTCGGCGACTTCCTGAGCAGTGGGTTCTTGTTCATCCAGGAAGGATTCGAGGGTGGTTGAAATCTCAAAGGTCTGCTGAGATTGGCTGCCGGCATTGTAAATACCATCCGAAAAGGCCACTACGATCAAACCGGGGTTGATGGGCAATTCTACAATCGCAGGCGTGCTGTCCGGTCGGAGACCGATCGGTTCGCACTCCGTGGTAAGACAATCCAAATGACCTTCACTGAAGATGAAGATAGGAACCGGTGTGTTGCGAGAGATCAAGATCGTGTTGGATTGCATATCTGCACTGATCACCGTCAGGGCAGCCTGGACCAGACCGTTATGTTCTGCAAAAACCCGGCTGGATACCGCCCGGATTGCGGAACCATCCCGGACGCCTTCGCTGATGTTGCCGATCACTCGATGGCTGATCATGGTTGAAATGCCCTTATTGCTCTGACCGTTGACCTGACCATCCGCCAGAACCGCGGAAAGGCCGCCGTTGGGCCGTTCAATGATTTCAACCGTATCGCCGCTTTTCGCCAGAAAGGCATTATTGATTTTTGCAACAGCAATCCGTAATTCCATGTCCCTATTTTACTGCAATTCATCATGTCCTGAACATTAAACCCCGACGGGTGGATTATGGAGTTGGGCATGCGATATAATGGACGCAGGAAGGGAACAGTTAGCCATTTATTTGAAGACCATTATAGAAAGAAAGACCCTCATGATCAAACGAATTAAATCTCTCACCATTTTGATTATTGTCTCCATTGCCCTTGCAGGATGTGATGCCTTTACAAAATCCACGCCATTGCCGGAAGGTGAAAAGATCAGTGAAATTCAGGGGGCCGGACACATTTCGCCCCTGGCTAATCGCCCGGTATACAACGTCCATGGGATCGTGACGGCCATCCGCGCGGATGGGTTCTATATGCAGGATCCTGATCCGGACGACGATCCGGCTACTTCAGAAGGTATTTTTGTCTATAAACGGTCGGTACCGGGAGTCAAAGCTGGCGATGAGGTGTTGGTCAACGCGGTTGTGGAAGAATTCAACGCCGGAGGCATTGGCTCCACTTATCTGACGATCACCCAGCTTGAAAACCCTTATATCGTGGTGATCTCCAGCGGAAATGAGCTGCCTGAGCCGGTGATCATTGGGGAAGGCGGGCGGATCCCACCTTCCGTGGTGATTGAAGACGATGCCAATGGATCCGTCGCCAAGCAGAATGATTTTGACCCAGAGAATGACGGCCTCGACTTCTATGAAAGCCTGGAGGGGATGCGAGTGCAGGTGAACAATGCAGTGGCTGTCTCAGGCACGAGCCAATACAAGGAAATCGCCGTCGTGGGTGACAATGGCGCCTATGCCACCGGGATGACAGCTCGGGGCGGCTTGGTGATCACCGCGGATGATTTCAATCCCGAGCGGATTATCCTCGATGATGGCATGCGGCAGATTCCCTTCGTGACCACCGGGGACACCGCGGATGGTCCGATCATTGGCGTGATCGACTATACCTATGGCAATTATAAGTTGCAGGCCACGGAGAGCGTGCATTTTTCATCGGTTGGACTGGAACCGGAAGCGCCGGTGGCGGATTTATCGGATGGCCAAATCCGAATTGCAGACTATAACATTTTAAATATGTCCGGGAAGGACCTCGATCGGGCCGAAACCCTGGCGGATCAGATCGTTAACTGGATGGGTTCGCCGGACATCATCGGCTTCCAGGAGATTCAGGATGAAGACGGCAGTACCAGCACCCAATCGCTTTCAGCGGATGGTACCTATCAGATCATTATTGATGCAATCATTGCCGCAGGCGGTCCGGAATATGGCTTTGTGGATATCGATCCCGAATTGAATCGGGATGGCGGCGTACCCGGCGGTAATATCCGGGTGGGCTTCATTTATCGTCTGGACCGGGGCATCAGTGTGGTGGAAGGTGTGGCAGGTGATGCCACCACCGCGACAGAAGTCCTGAATGTGAATGGCGGATTGGCGCTCTCTCTAAACCCCGGTCGGATTGACCCAACCAATGCCGCCTTTGGCGACAGCCGCAAACCGCTGGTTGTGGCTTTTGAGATCAATGGGGAGATTCTCTACCTGATCAATAATCACTTCAATTCCAAAGGCGGAGACTCCCCGCTGTTTGGTGATGAGCAGCCTCCTGTGCTGGAATCCGAAGTTCAGCGTTTACTCCAGGCGCAGGTTGTGCATGACTTCGTGGCAGAGATGCTGGCTATTGACCCGGATGCCAACATCGTGGTGATGGGAGATCTCAACGACTTCCAGTTTTCGGCACCCGTCCTGCTGTTGCAGGGAGAGTTGCTGACAAACCTGGTGAACACCCTGCCGGAGGACGAGCGATATTCCTATATTTATGACGGCAACAGCCAAATATTGGACCAGATGTTGGTAAGCCAGAATCTGCTGGAAAAATTAGTGGAATATGACATCCTGCACCTGAACAGCGAGTTTGATTACCAAAACCGTTTCAGCGATCATGATCCGGCTTTAGCAGTTTTTGATTTGAATTAGGACTACGCTTAACGCGCTGGATATTTCTGCGAATTGTTGATAAATGAAAGGGCCTGTGATGAAGCCTAAGTGCGCCATAATTATCTTTTTTGTTTTTCTCATCGTTGGAATAACTCTGTCTGCCTGCCAATCTACGGATGCCACAATGACGACAATGCCAGACCTGGCTATCGTCGAGGAACATCCCGTCACTCAGATTGAACTTTCCGGCCCGGTGGCTTCATCACAAGCGGAAGTGTCCGGGATGGCCTGGTGCGGTGACCATCTGATCCTTCTGCCCCAATACCCTGATAAATTTACGGATGATGGGATCGGCAGGGTCTTCTCGATCCCAAAGTCTGTACTGTCGGCGTATTTGAGTGGTGAGACATCCGCAGCGATTGAACCGGACCGGATAGTGTTCGATACCGACGGGTTGTCAAAAGAACTCACGGGTTTTGAAGGTTTTGAATCGATTGCTTTCTGGCAGGACACAGTCTATGTCACCATCGAAACTCACCAGTCCGGTGGGATGATGGGCTATTTGGTGAAGGGAACGGTATCGGCGGATTGCACCGCAATCACTCTGGATGCCGGCACCCGCCAGGAATTACCGCCCCAGGCAAATCTCAGCAATATGACGGATGAAACCATCCTGGTCTATCAGGACCAGGTCTATACTGTGTATGAGGCCAATGGGGTGAATGTGAATCCTGACCCCACTTCGTATGTTTTTTCACTTGGACTTGACCCTCTGGGAACGGCGGTGTTTCCGAGCATTGAATATCGGGTGACGGACGCCACGACGGTTGCCGATGACGGTACTTTCTGGGCGATCAACTACTTCTATCCCGGCGATACCAAATTGGTACCAGGTGACGATCAGATTGCCCTGACCTACGGCATTGGCCTGACCCATCAAAACGCTGAACAGGTGGAACGTCTCGTTGAGATGCAAATCACTGCGGATGGTGTCATCTTAGTGGAGACAGCGCCGATCTACCTCGAATTGGATAGTGAGGAATCCTTCAATTGGGAAGGTTTGGTCCGGATGGATGATGGATTTTTACTGGTCACGGATGAATATCCGACCACCATACTGGGGTATGTGGCCGGGGTTAAAGAGTGATTAATGTATCTTAAATGTTTGGGAATCCTTTGCCTCTGAGCGATTCATTGTTTATAATAAAGGGGTAGTTGCGACGTCTTACTATTTGTCCTACTGGTTTTCCTAGGAGGAGAGCTTGGCAAGAACAACGTCACCGCAGGGGGAATCCACTAAACCGCAGCGAGGCATCAAATGGCTGAAGCGGCGGGAACAAAGAACTGGATTCCTATTTATTCTGCCCGCCTTTCTGATCATTTTCTTATTTGGTCTTTTCCCTATCGGTTATTCCTTTTATATGAGCCTTTTTAACTGGCGCGTCCGTCGCGGCAGTTTTGTTGGCTTGGGGCATTATATCGATATCTTTGGAGACCTTTTAGGTCTCCTTATGTTTCTGGCGGGGATTGCCCTCTTCCTCCTGGCTTATTGGGTTTGGAATAAGGCCTTTCGTTCGGTCACCGCTGGTGGATTAATAGCCAAACTTCTGGCGGCAGTGATCCTGATCGTCGGAGGCTTCGTACTGACTTCCGGGTGGGGGCGGATGATCGCAGCGGGGAATTCGGATTTTCTTAGCTCGCTGATCATCACGCTTTATTATGCTCTGGGGACGGTCCCTGCGGAAATTATCCTGGGGATGGTCCTCGCTTATGTCCTCTTTCAGAATATCAAAGGTAAAGAAATATTCCGGATGATTTATTTCTTACCTTATATCATGCCTACGGTTTCAACCGCAGTGGTCTTCCAAATCATCTTCAGTTCCAGAGAGACATCCATCGCCAATATGGTGTTTGGTGCTTTTGGTCTTGATCCATTGAAATGGCGATTTGAACCCAAAGCGGTGACGACCCTGCTGGGGATTGACCTGAGTGGTTTCCTGGCCGGGCCCAGTCTTGCCCTCGTCACCATTATGATTTTTGGCATATGGGTTTATGTGGGTTATAACGCGGTCATCTTCCTGGCGGGGCTGGGAAATGTCCCCCAGGAGATTTATGAAGCCGCTGAGATTGATGGCGCGAATCGGATGCACATGTTCCGCCATATCACCATGCCACTGCTCTCGCCGGTGACTTTTTATCTCTCACTGGTAGCCTTCATCGGTACTTTTAAGGCATTCAATCATATCTATGTTCTCCGGGTGCCATCTGCGCAGGATTCCGTTATCACCGCAAGCATCCGGATTTTTGACTCTTTTTATAAAGCCAATATGTACGGTGTGGCTACCGCCCAGGCGATCGTGCTGTTTCTTGTGATCCTGGGACTAACCTTCATTCAAAACAAGATCATGGGAGAGAAGGTTTTCTATGGCTAGCCTTTCCGGTTCTATCTCAACCCGTTCCGTCAGCCATAAGGGCCAGGCCAGAAGGATCATTGGCCGGATAATAATCTACCTGATCCTGATCGCCGGGGCGATTATCGCCATATTCCCCTTCTTCTGGATGGTGTCCACATCCATGATGACATTGGGCGAGACGATCAACAAGCAATTATTGCCCAGAACACCCCAACTCGTGAACTTTGTGGAAGCCTGGAGCACCGCGAAATTTGGCAAGTATTTTATCAACAGCGTTATGATCACCGCCGGAACCCTGGTGGGGCTGTTGTTGACCTCCATTCTGGCAGGATATGCTTTTGGACGAATCGAGTTCAAAGGCCGGGACCTGATCTTTGGTTTGTTCCTGGCGACCATGATGATGCCCGAATCGGTCACCTGGATTCCCAACTTCCTGATGATTCGGGGCGCAATTATTCCCTTGCCGGGAGGAAGCTGGCTGAATACCTATTGGGCGCTGACCATTCCATTTATCGCCAATGCTTTCAGTATTTTCCTGTTAAAGCAGTTTTTTGCCCAGGTGCCCAAAGACCTTTGGGATGCGGCCAGGATTGACGGCTGTGACCATATGCGCTTCCTGATCCAGATTGTCCTGCCGATCAGCAAAGCGCCGATTATGACCGTGCTGCTTTTTGGCTTCACGGCCTCATGGAATGCTTTTACCTGGCCGTTATTAGTGACCACCAACGACACCTGGCGGCCGATGATGGTGGGCCTGTGGACCTTTGTACAGGAAGCCGGGCCGCAAACGCACTTGTTGATGGCGGGGGCTGTGATTTCACTGATCCCGATTTTGATCATTTACTTCATTACACAAAAGCAATTCACAGAAGGAATTGCGACAACGGGTTTGAAAGGATAATTATTTGTCCTGGAAACTGTTATTAGATTGGATATTACGGGGCTAATTTGGCCGCGTTTATCAAGAATTTCTCTCTATTCAAACCTTTATTTACGGAGGCATAAGATATGAAGAAGCACAGTTTATGGATCCTTGCAGTGGTTGTTATTTCTGCAATGATTCTGGCTGCTTGCCAGACAACTGGTGGCGGATCCAGCGAGACCGATTGGTCCAAAGTTGTTCCCGCTACTGAAATCACCTTCTGGCATCAGCACAGTGGCGACCGTGAGACCGAATTGTTGAAGGTTGTTGATGAATTCAACGCCACCAACGAATACGGGATCACCCTGACGGCTGAATACGCCGGCGGCTATGGTGATATCTTCACCAAGATGCTCCCCATCCTCAACACAACTGAGGTTCCGGACGTCGTGGTGGCCTATCAGAACCAGGCTGCAACTTATCAACTCGCAGATGCCCTTTGGGACATGAACGAGATCATTGATGACGAGACCTGGGGTATGCCCCAGGAAGACCAGGACGACTTCTTCCCTGGCTTCTTCGCTCAGGATGTTTACCCGACCTTCGACAATGCCCGCTTGGGCCTGCCGCCAAACCGCTCCATGGAAGTGTTGTATTACAACGTAGATTGGTTGGCTGAATTAGGTTATGATGCTCCCCCCGCCACCCCTGAAGAATTCCGGGAAATGGCCTGCGCTGCAGCCGCCAATCCTTACAGTGGCGCCACTGCTGAAGGTAGCATTGGCTATGAGCTGAGCATCGATGCTTCCCGCTTCGCTTCCTGGACCTTTGCCTTCGGTGGCAATGTCTTTGATGTCGACAGCAACCAGTTCACCTATGACGATCCTGCCGCGATCGAAGCCTGGGACTTCATCCAGGGCCTGTTCGAAGATGGCTGTGCCACAATCGTGACCGAGAGCTATGGCGACCAGACTGATTTCGGCGCCGGCAAACTCCTCTTCACGGTTGGTTCATCCTCCGGTCTGCCCTACTATGATTCAGCTGTTGCCGAAGGCGCTGGCTTCAACTGGTCCGTGGCTGCGCTGCCCCACACTGGCGATCCCGTTCAGAACATCTACGGCGCCAGCGTCAGCATCCCGAAGTCCACTCCCGAACGCCAATTGGCTGCCTGGATTTGGTTGAAATACTACACCAGTGCAGAACCCCAGGCCGCTTGGGCTAAGGCCAGCATGTACTTCCCCACCCGGGCGAGTGTTGCTGATCAGATGACCGATTTCTTCGCTGCCAATCCTGCCTACGCCACAGCGTTTGACATGCTGCAATATGGTATTGCTGAACCCAACGTTCCCGGTTACGACTTCGTCCGTGACGAAATTGAAGCCGTGATGGCCGCCATTGTTGACGATCCTACCCTGGACGTCGCCACCGCATTGACTGATTTCAATGCTGTCGCCAATGGCATCCTGGCCGATCAGTTGGCCCAGATCGAACCTGCTGCTGAGTAAGCAACAGCGTTTCAGGTAAGTTTAAGGCCGTCCCAATTGGGGCGGCCTTTTTCTTATGCAGGGTTAACAGGGATAGAGTATAATAATGTTCCATTCGGGGATGACTGGCTTCGACGGGAGAGGCTGGTCCCGGATTGCGAGTCGAGAGGTACCGACCTCGTTAACTCAGTACAACCAATTAAGTGCCAATCGCACTGACTACGCGGCTCTGCCGCTCGCAGCCTAGTCTGTAGAGCCAAGAGCTCTGATCTCAAGAGAGGTCACGTCCCCCATCGTCCGTTTTCCTAGCCGGGCATGGGTGTGGCGACACAAAGTTAGGATGCCATGCCGGACGCTGTTAATGGCATGAAAGAGGGGCTTTCGGGTCCTAACAGCTTGCGAAAGGGTCGCCCCGTTGGCTGGCTAACCTGGAGCGAGATCGAATAAGTCAACTACACTCGTAGATATTCGAGGGTCGAATCTTTCGGACGCGGGTTCGATTCCCGCCATCTCCACCTTATGGAAAAACCGCCTGAATAAGGCGGTTTTTTGATATCACTTTGGGGTTGGATTAGTGCAGACCGCAATTAGCAGGCCAATCCGGGTTGGTATCCTCTCCGGGGTCATTGGTCAGGTAGAGGAAAATGTCCGGAAAGACCTCACCGACAAGTACGATTTCATTATCGCCATTCGGGCCTTCAATATATACCACTTCAACCCGGTCGCCATCCACAGTCCAGAAGGGGAGGTATTCCTGAATGGCGCCTTTCCCTCCCGCATCAATCACATTTGTGCCATCTGGATTCAAAACACAATTAAAGCAGCCATATTGGCTGTTGTCCCAATAGGCAAACAGGCGGCCATCGACGGTCCATTCAACATTGTTGACGTTGCCATTGTCGGTGACTTTGGTGATAGCTCCTCCGTCCATTTCCATGACCACAATTTGGCGGTTGCCTTCAGGCCCTACCAGCCAGGCCAGCATTGAGCCATCCGGCGACCAGGTGGAATGCGTTTCTTCCATGTCGGGCGTATTGGTCAGATTGACGGCTTCCGGATTGCTTTCATTGGCTTTGATAATATAGATATCTCCTTCGGAGGTAAATGTGATCAATTGGCCGTCAGGGGACCAATCCGGGCTACTGCTGTTGGGTTCGTAAAAAGTCAACTGGCGGAGATCGCTGCCATCCGCGTTCATGAGATAGAGATATTGGCCGCTGAATTCCGTTTCGCGGTTGGAGGCAAAGACAATTTGAGAACCATCCGCAGACCAGGCCGGATCAATATCTTCAGCGGGGTTGTTGGTCAGATTGGTCTGGTTGGAACCGTCCGGCCCCATAACATAGATTTCCAGATTGCCATCCCGGTCCGATTGGAAGGCCAGGTTGCAGGGCAGATAAGCCGCCGGTTCGGTTTCTTCGCTGACTTCCTCAGTCTCAGTGGGCGCCGGCTCGGTTTCAGATGCAGGTTCTAACGTAGCTGTCTCTGCTTCGGTGGTTGGAAGCTCTGTTGCTGTGGGTTCGGTTGCTTCGGGGTTGGTGCAACCTGCAATTACCAATGTGCAGGCAATCAATAAGCAGGTGAGTAGGATTAGGTGACGTTTCATGATGGTTTCCTCCTGAAGGATGGGTTTGGATGACGGGTGTATAGCGTTTACTGCGTTATTTTTAGTACTTTAATACGAATAATTTTATCACCGGCGAAGGTAAGTGTTGGATAAATATTCGGGAAAGGATGGTTAGGAAAGATGCCGACTAATCAAAAAAACAGTATGTTCAAGCCCTAATTCTGATTTTCGAGTTACTGATACTGTGGCGTTAGCCGAAGTCGTTGGGTCGTTTTTAAAACTACCTTTATGACTATTTCTTTATCGCACTCATCACAATCAGCGCAATATCATTATCAATGTCGGCATTTAAAAACTCTACATCATTGAAGCCAAGATTGTCCTTGGCCCAAACCGCCCATGGTCGCCAAATTTCCTTCGGCTCATCCATATCATAACAAGCTGTAATCTCCACGATGCCGGTCTTTTCCAAAAGGTGACGCCACCAATTTCCGCTGTGAAAGCTGAACATTTCCCCCACCCAATGTTCTTCAAGCGTGTCCGGATAGCCTTTGTCAAATTCTTTCGTCAAACCCGGCACGACGATGCCGAATTGGCCGCCTTTTTTCACTAACTTTGAGAAGGTGCAGGGGAAATACATTTCATCTGCACCAAAATATTGGTAGCTATCAATGGATATCGCTGCGTCGAAGAAGTTCTCGGCAAATGGCAGAACATGGGCTTCTGCATGGATGGGATAGACCTTATCGGCTAGGCCGGCTTTCTCAATACGTTCGAGGTTCTCAGTCGCGCTGATCCATAAATCATTAGCAAAGACCGTTACTCCAAATTCTTTTGCCAGAAATATGGAAGTAATGCCCTTTCCGCAACCCATATCAAGAACTTTCATACCTGGCTTCAATTTTAGGTGTTCACACAATTCCTCAAGCAACCACAGTGGATTAGGCCCCATCCAGTTTTCACGGACCCAGTTGATATCGTATTTCTCAGATCTTGGATAATTCTTCACTTACTATGCTCCATTCGATATCCAGTATGCCAACGGTTAGCCTTTATGCACCACCAGCCCTTTCAGATATGTCCCTTCGGGGAAAGCCAGGTCCGTTGGGTGGTCGGGGGCCTGGCCGAGATGATAGAGGATTTTGGCGTCCACCCCGGCATCCAGCGCGGCGTCGGCTACGATCTTCTGGAAGAAACCCGCGTCAATCCCACCGGAGCAGGAATAGGTCATCAGCGTGCCGCCGGGTTTGAGCAGCTTGAAGCCCAGCAGGTTGATGTCCTTATAGCCGCGGGCGGCTTTATTCGCCTGGGCGGCCGTGGGGGCGAATTTGGGCGGGTCCAGGATCACCAGGTCAAACTGAGCGGCCCGATCCCGCAGGGCGCGCAGCTCGTGGAAGGCGTCACCGACAATCCACTCGCAGCGATCTTCGGACATTCCGTTGAGCGCCACGTTCTGCCGGGCGGTTTCCAGCGCTTCGGCGGAGGAATCAATCGATACGACCGATTCCGCACCGCCGGTCAGCGCGGCGAGGGTGAACCCGCCGGTGTAGGCGAAGCAATTCAACACAGATTTTCCCAGGGCGATCTCCCGGCATTTCTGGCGGTTATCGCGCTGGTCGAGGTAGAAACCGGTTTTCTGCCCGGTCACAAGATCCACGTGGTAGGACAGGCCGTTTTCCATGATGGCCATCGGCTGGGGTGGCAGCGTGCCGCGCAGCAGCCCTGTGCGCTCCGGGAGGCCTTCCAGCGTGCGGACAGCAACATCCGAGCGCTCATAGATGGCATCGGGCTTCAGGAGCTCTTCCAGCAGGTCAAGAATAACTTCCCGCCAGGCTTCCACGCCTGCCGACAGCACCTGCATTACCAGCACGTCACCATAGCGATCCACGACCAGCCCGGGGAGGCCGTCGGATTCGGCATGAACCAGACGGTAGGCCGTGGTGTGCTGGCGGTCAATCCACTTTTCGCGTAGTTGCAGGGCATTTTGGAGCTTGCCCTTGAAGAATTTCCGGTCGATAGGTGTTTCGGCGTCCCAGTTCCAAATCCGGGCTCGGATTTGGGATTCGGGGCTGTAGGCGGCCTGAGCCAGGAAGCGGCCTTCGGCATCGTGGATGGCGATGGTCTCACCCGTTTCGGGCTGGCTGCTGAGGGATTGGATGGCCCCGGAGAAAATCCAGGGATGATGGCGCAGGACGGATTTTTCACGGCCGTTTCGGAGGGTTAGAATATTCATTGGGCCTTATCTTTGATCAGTTGCTGGAGGTCCGCTTCGGAAAGCGTGGGGATATTGAGTTGCTGGGCTTTGTCGAACTTGGAACCGGGTTCGGCGCCCAGAACGAGGTAGCTGGTGTTCTTGCTGACGCTGCCGGTCACCTTACCGCCGTTCTTCTCGATCAGTTCCTTGGCTTCGTTCCGGCCCAGTGAGGGCAGGGTGCCGGTGATGACAAAAGTCAGCCCGTTCAGGGGTTGGGGGCCGCTTGCGGCTTGCTCTTCACTGACAGGCCAGACGCCGCTGGCTTTGAGCCTGGCGAGCATCTCGTGGTTATCCGGCGAGGCGAACCATTCCGTGAGGTTCTCGGCGATGGAGGGGCCAAAACCTTCGATGGTTTCGATCTGCTCGCCGGTCACCTGGCTGAGCTCGTGAAGATCGTGATAGCGCCTGGACAGGTCCTGTGCGGCCACTTCGCCGACTCCCCGGATGCCGAGAGCATTGATCAGGCGGGCCAGGGATTGGGATTTGGAGGTTTCAATCGCTGCCAGCAGGTTGTCGGCTTTCTTGTCACCGAAGCCCTCAAGCTTCATTAAATCATCCTTTGTCAGACGATAGAGACCGGAGATATCCTGAAGCAGTCCGGCATTCACGAGCTGCTTGACGGTGTTGATCCCCATTCCAACAATATCCATCGCTCCTTGCGAGATGAAATGTTCCAGATTGCGGATCAATTGGGCGGGGCAAGCGCTGTTTACGCAGTAATATGCGACTTCATCGGGGGGATTGACCACCGGTTCACCGCAGGAGGGGCAGACCTTTGGGGGGATGTAGGGCGTTTCTGTGCCGTCCCGAACATCCACAACCGGCCCGATCACATAGGGAATGACTTCACCGGCTCGCTTGATCATCACCCGGTCACCGATCCGGATATCCTTTTCTGCGATGTAGTCGAAGTTGTGCAGGGTGGCTTGTTTGATGATCGCACCCCGGATTTCCACGGGCTGGAGGATTGCATTGGGCGTGAGTACGCCTGTGCGCCCCACGGTTACCTCGATATTTTCCAGTTTAGTGCTGACTTCTTCAGCGGGGAACTTGTAGGCGATCGCACCCCTGGGGTCCTTGCCAACCACGCCCAGTGACTCCATGAGCGCCAGATCGTTCAGTTTGATGACCATCCCATCCACTTCAAACGGGAACGTGTCCGGGTCCGTGCTGACGGTAGCGTCAATTGCTTCGTGAATGGTCCCAAATTTATTGGAACTCTCCGCCACCGGGAAACCGAGTGCCCGCAGGTATTCGAGGGTTTCCCACTGGGTTGAAGGGATGTCGCCATTTTCATAGGCCACAATTGCATAGACCAGCATTTTCAGCGGTCGCTGGGCTGTGATCCTGGGGTCCAGTTGGCGGAGGGAGCCGGCCGCGGTGTTGCGGGGGTTGAGGTAGGTCTTTTCGCCCGCTTCTTCCAGTTGTTTATTGAGCTTGTCGAAATCCGCCTTATAAATCAGGGCTTCGCCGCGCACATAAAGCACTTCCGGTGCGGACGGTCCATTGGGATCGACAGGAATGCGTAAGGGCAGGACATTGACCGTCCGCAGGTTGGCGGTGATGTCCTCGCCAATCTCGCCATTGCCGCGCGTGGCGCCCTGCGTGAAAATGCCGTTGTCATAGCGCAGGACAACGGTCAGGCCGTCCAACTTGGGTTCCAGGGTAAAAGCGGACTGGGCGACCCGATCATCCAGCTTGGCAATCCGGTCGTACCAATCCTGCAAGGCTTGCTTATCATAAACCGCGGCCAGGCTTAGGATCGGTGCGGGATGGGTGACTTTCTTGAAACTGCTCTGGGGTTCCGCCCCGGCCCGTTGACTGGGAGAATCAGGCGTGATCCAATCCGGGTGTTGAGCTTCTATTGCCGCCAGCTTTTGGGTGAGTTGGTCATATTCATAATCACTGATCACCGGATCGTTCAGCACATAGTAGCGGTAATTATTATAACGGATTTGTTTTTTTAGTTCTTCATAGCCTTGTTTGGGGTCTTCAGCCGGCATGGGTTCTCCCTTTGTTTAGGACCATCAAATATAATTTTACACGATGGGACATATATTATAATTAATTCATCGTGAAGATGAAGTATTTTGTTTGATAGATAATAGAAAAAGCAAGATAAAATCTTATCTTCTCTCAGAAAAATTATTATTTGGTAGAATAAATTGATCATAGTGTGGGAATCATGAAAGAGTTGACTGATAAATCGTGAATCTGAATTCGTCATCAAAATATTTGAACCAATCAACTATTCTCATAGAATATTGAGGTGTCCATTGAAGAATAGACGTTCAGCAATAGCATTTCAGGTTTTACTAATTTCCTTTCTTAATATTTTGATTGTCTCCTGTAAGGCAAATGATAATGGACAGATAACTCCGACTGGCACACCTGAAGTCAACTTTGGGCGTTGAGAAGGACTATACCTATGACTGCAATGGCAACGCCATGACCCGCGGCGATCAGACTCTGATCTATAGCCTGAGCGGCTTCAGGCCGCATCAGGCGTATGCCAGGGTTCATGAGAACC
>CAYUSC010000015.1:15522-30242 GCA_964447265.1 uncultured Candidatus Brevefilum sp. | reverse complement strand
AAGCTCTGAAAGCCAGCCATCCCCAGGAAAGCACCCCCTATGAAGCACGGGATACACGCAGAATTGCCGATTTACGGGCTTCTTTGGAAGATATCGGAATGGATGATATTGACTTTGATGATCTCAATGACCTGCGCCATTTTGGTTTGACTCCGGAGGAGGTTCGTGAGTTCGATGAGTTGGGTGTCGCACCGAAAAATGTGGAGGATTGGGAATCGGTCACAATCCATAAGGTGACCCCAAGTTTTGTCCGCGAAATGATCATGGCTGGATTGAAAAACGTAAATTTGGATGAATTGGTCAACGCCCGGATCCATCGGGTGACCCCGGATGTGGTCAAAGAATTCAACGATCTGGGTTATGTGGACCTGCCAATGGATGACCTGGTTGAATTCTCCATCCATCGTGTCCGTCCGGAGACGATCAAAGCCTTCAAAGAAGCTGGCCTTGAGGACCTGACGACGGACGAGCTGGTGGAATGCAATATTCACAAGGTCACACCGGAGTTCATCCGTGAATTTCGGGACCTGGGCATGGATGACCTCAGTGTGGATCAACTGGTGGAACTCCGAATTCATAAGGTGTCGGCCGGTCTGCTCAAGGAATTCCGCGAGCTGTTGGGTGAGGATGTCAGTCTGGACGATGTGGTTGAGTTCCGGATCCACCGGATCTCCCCTAAATTGGTACAGGAATATTATGATTTGAGATTGGATGATCTGAACACGGATAACCTGGTTGAATGTGCCATTCACCGCGTTAGCCCTGGTTATATCCGGGAGATGCGAGACACCGGTTTGGAATTCACAATTGAAGAGCTGGTGGAGTGCCGGATTCATCATGTGAACGCTGAATTCATCCGGACGTTCCAGATTGATGCACTGGAGGGAATTGAACTTAAAGACATCATCGCCGCGAAAATCCATAAAATGCCTCCGGAATATGCAGTGGAATTTCGGCAGGCGGGGATCCCCAAGTGGCGTCCCGGAAACATCGGTGGATATTACCACTTTCGAGTTCCCGCAGCCTATGTGAAGGGGATGTTGGAGGCCGGGATTGAGGATAGCAACGAGATCATCAAGGCTTTCAAAGCCGGTGTGAAGGTTGAAGAGGTAAAAGCCGTGTTGACCAATGGCACGGATGAAGGATAGAGTGGGTGGGGACTGGTCAGATAACAAGGGCGTCCCTGCGGACGCCTTTGTTTTAATCTGCTCGGGATAAATGTCAGGTTGACACCTTTACCCAATGAGATTATTATATGCAGAGAAATATATATATTATTCTTTGAATGCTATGAACTACGACTCGACATCAAACATCTTCCAAATGCTTTCCCATCCTGTCAGGCTCCAAATATTGGATGAGCTCCGCAGGCGAGAATCCTGCGTCTGCCATTTGCAGGCTGTGACCGGCCGCCCGCAGGCCTATATCTCGCAGCAATTGCGGATTTTACGCGAGGCGGACCTGGTGGTGGATGAGAAGGACGGTCAGAACGTTTTTTATCACCTGCGGGATGATATGGTGCGGGATGTGCTGAACCAAACCCTCGGCAAGGCTGAACAACCCCATCACCCGGCCAATTGCAATTGCCCGTTTTGTTCAGGGGAGAAATCCTAAAAATTTAGCGGAATATATGCAGAAAAACATATATAAGGAGTTCGATTGAATATTATTAATTATCTCAGTGATTTATTGCAGGCGGGCTTGGGCGGTTTGGCTGCTTACCTGGCTGCGCATGTACTGCTCTGCCTGCTGCCGGCTTTCTTCATTGCCGGCGCTCTGGCGGCTTTGCTGCCAAAAGAGGCGATCACACGTTTCCTGGGGCGGGATGCTTCTCCCTGGATCTCCTACCCGGCATCCGCGCTGGGCGGCTTTTTACTGGCGGTCTGTTCCTGCACGATCATGCCGCTGTTTGCCAGTATCTACAAGAAAGGCGCCGGGCTCGGTCCTGCAGTGACATTTCTCTTTGTGGGTCCGGCCGTTAATATCCTGGCGATTTCCTTCACCGGTGTCCAGATCGGGATGGATATCGCCCTGGCGCGGATCACCCTGTCAATTATTTTTGGCATCCTGATTGGCCTGGTGATGGCCTGGGTTTTCCGCAAGGACGATGCCGACCACGCCAAAGAAGCTGCCGAAAGTCAGGTCTTCAGCGCCAAAGCAACCATCCCCGGCCGAGTGGTGGTTTTCTTCCTCCTGCTGCTGGGCGTGCTGATCGCCGGGACTCTGCAGGTGGGCTTGCTGCGGGATGTGATCTTCTCGATCAATCTGCCGGGCTCCTGGGCTGTCACGCTTCAGGACAGCCTGAATGCGCTGATCCCACCGAACGCCTCACTGGGCATCGAAGGCGTTTCCGTGCACGGCCTGCTGCTGATTGGGCTGCTGGTGTTGATCGGGCTGGCTTCGATCAAAGGTTTCAAGAACGTTGAAGAGGGCCTGACTGGCTGGACCTATCTGACGCTTGGTCTGATCACGTTGACCCTGGTGGTGGCTTCGTTTGGAGTTTCAGTCAGCGATACAGGCTTAGCTCTGGGCGTCAATGGGCGGTTGATCTCGGAAATCCTTCTCTTTGGCGCAATCTGGTGGATGAGCGCGAAGGTGTTCTCCGCATCCGAACGGCAGGAATGGCTCTGGGAGACCTGGCGGTTCGTCAAACAGATCATTCCATTGCTGATCGTGGGCGTCTTTGCGGCTTCCATGGCCCGGGCGCTGATCCCTGCTTCGTGGATTCAAACGATTGCAGGACGCAATACCCTTTGGGCGAACCTGGTGGCTGTGCTCTTCGGTGTCTTTATGTACTTCCCAACCCTGGTCGAAGTGCCGGTGGCGCAGACCTTCCTCTCATTGGGTATGCACCGCGGCCCGCTATTGGCCTATTTACTGGCTGACCCGGAATTGAGCCTGCAGTCGATTCTGATCACCCATTCCGTGATTGGTAAGAAGAAAACAGCAGTTTATGTCTCATTGGTGACTGTATTTAGCACCCTGTCTGGCCTGATTTTTGGCTGGTTCATAAAATAATAAGGAGAATGGAAATGATTATCAAAGTATTAGGTGGTGGTTGTCCGAAATGCAAGCGACTGGAAGCGGATACCCGGGCGGTGGCCGAAGAGATGGGCCTGGAACCGGAGTTTATCAAGGTGAAAGATATGCCGGAGATCATGGCTTATGATGTGATGTCCACACCCGCGCTGGTCATTGATGAAAAGGTGATGTGTTTTGGCCGGATCCCTGAAAGGGCTGAGATCCGGGAATGGCTGGAAGCGGCAAAATAACGAATTAATCTCCCTCCCTAAAAAAGGCTGTTGGTACCCCACCCAACAGCCTTTATTGATTCAGATTGTCATCCAGAGGATTATCGAGCTGTTCCTCGGGTTCATCCAGGGCGGAAAGGGATGGGGGAGCGACTTCCCGGACGAGGATCAGGAAGAGCAGGCCGGAAACCCAGCGGCCGATTGCCGAGAGAACGGCCACACCCTTGAAGGCGATGGCGGAGAACAGGAGGGAGCCCACGGCCGCGCCGCCTGCCAATGAAAGGGTCACCACGATCTGGTAGAGAGCGGAGAAACGCGCCCGTTGCTCTGGCGGTGTTTGAGTCAGGAGGATATTGAAGCTCACCAGGTTATAAGCGCCCCAAAGCGCCCCGCTGAGGCTTTCAATCAGGATTAGGTGCCAGGCCGTTTTGACCCACAGCCCCCAAACCAATGGGATGATTGGAATCAGGAACAACGTAATGATCGCCAGATTGCGGTTGCCCCATTTATCGGAAAGCGCACCGATCCGCCGCTGAACCAGCAGGTTGGCGACCGTGTTGGCAACGGTCACCACGCCGATGGTCGCCGCAGTCATTTTGAGCGAGTCCACCATATAGACACTGAAGAACGGCCCGGCAACATTGAGCGAGAAATTCCAGGAGGCTGTGAAAATGCAAAAGAGAATGAAGGCCTTTTGCCCTTTGACGGAATGGAAAATTTGCGCCAGGGTGCTATGCTCGGTCCTGACCGTTCCTTCTTCTTGATTGTGGTCCCGTAATTTGCTGAAAAAGAACATGGAGGTCAAACCAAGGGCAACCGCGGCAAGGAAAGCCAGTTCATAACCCAGAGGGGACCCGATCGCGGTGATGGCGTGACCCACAACCAGCGCCGTGGTGATCCCTGCGACCCCCATGATGAAATTGCGGGTGCCAAAATAGCGGCCCCGGCCTTCCAATGGGATCATATCCCCAGTGAGCGCGACCCAGCCGGGATAAGCGAAGTTATTAAAGGTCTCCCGCAGCAGAGCCATACCCAGGATGACCCAGATCAGGCCTTTTGTCGGGACCAGGAACATGGGTAATAAGGCGATCAGCAGGATCATCAACCGGCTGCCGGCCAAAGCCCAAAGCGTGGTGTGTTTGCGTTCGCCGGTTCGCTCCACCAGCATGGCGGCAGGGAGTAACAGCAAGGCAGCGGCCAGGTTGCTCATGGAACTGAGCAGGCCGATCTGCTGGCTCGTTGCCCCCAGTGCCAACAGGTAAACCGTGAGATAGGTCAGCATGATCTTGTCGCTGGCCGCGGCAAAGAGACCGTCGAAGAAGAAAAGGGTCAGGTTCCGGCGATGCCCCTCCGGTAAAACGGCTGCCCAAGTCCCGCCCCAGGTGAACCGGACAAAGTGGCGCTTGAACCGCGCCCAGCGTGCATTAAGATTTTGGGAATTCATTTCACCCGGAATCAAACTTTAATGTATTCGGGCATATCCAGCACGAAGACCGTTGCAGCATAGCGGTTTGGTTCGTGTGCGGTGCACCTGTTTTTAAGGATGGAGATGACGGTATCCACCTGGCTGGATTCGAGGCCCACTAAGAGGGTCACATTGCCCTTGCGCAGGAATCCGCCGGTGCTGGCCATGCGGGTCACTGAAAAATCCATGCCCACCAGGGCTTCCAGGACTCGGTCGCTGTCTTTATCTTGAATGATGATGGTCATTAATTTCATCGGAAGCCTCAGATCTGATCAAATTCTTCCACGGGTAAGGCATAGAGGGTTGCACCGCCCTCCTGACTTTCCATGACCGGCAGAGAACCAAGTTCTCGCATGGACCGCATTTCGACCGGGATGAATTTGCGGTAAGGTTGGCAGTATTTCCGCACCAAACCTTTGAGCAGCTCCAGGCGTTCATGCTTCAACCCCAGGATCAGACAGACGGTCGGTTCGTGGAACAGACTGTTTGCGCTGTCTATGGTGGTGAAATAGAAATGCTGGCGGTTCAGGTTCGCCGCCAACTTTCTGGATTGGGATAGCGAAACAACGATAAACACCAAAAGGTCAATATCCGGGTCGGGCATGCCATATCTCCCAAAATAATGAATGATTTCTGCTTTCATTTTACAATAAGATTATCGTGATGACAGACTGAATAACACCCTTTGGCCGGGAAAGCATCGTGGTAAAATCGCTTTTGAAGGATTCCGTTTTATGGCAAAGATGACCGAGAAAAACCGAAAAACTTTATTGATCGTCATGCTGGTCTCAATCTTCACCTGCGCCTGTCCGGGTGTAGCGCTTATGATTCCCGGCATTCAGGCATTAGTGGCTGTGCTGCAATCCGGCGGCGCTGGTGTTCAGGAAGAATACATCTGGAACCTGGTCCTGAGCGGTGGGGCGATCATTCTTGCCGTGTTAGCCATTTTTATTCCGATCATTCTGTTTCTTATTTGGCTTCTCACCCGGGCGCCAAAGAACCCTTATGACCAGCGGGAACCCACCGGTGCTTCAGCGGACGATCCGCTTCCCCCAACCAGCTAATTGCTTGCCGGTCACACTTCCGGCGTGATAGTTGATTTGCGTATCACTGAGGTTTCAACTAACGGCCTCACAGGCGTTGACCTGCACATCTGAGGAAAAGTATTGGACATTCAATCATTATCTGTCAAATACCTTGTAAGGAGATTAACCGAAGCGGATGTCCCCGAGGTTTTTTCTCTCTGCCAGGGAAATCCTTTATATTATCAATTTTGCCCGCCATTCGTCACAATGGATAGCATAAAAAGCGATATGGTCGCGCTGCCTGAGGGTAAAACGAGGGAGGATAAGTATTATCTTGGCTTCTATTCGGATAATCAACTTATTGCCGTAATGGATTTGATTGATGGGTATCCGGATGCTGGTACCGCCTTTATCGGCTTTTTTATGATGGAACAAAGGTGGCAAGGGAAGAACATCGGGACGGAAATCATTACAGATGCCTGTCAATATCTCAAAGACCTGGGTTTTAGCATGGCAGCGTTGGGATACGCCAAAGGGAACGCCCAAAGCGAAGCGTTTTGGCTCAAAAATCATTTCGTGAAATCCGGCGTTGAAAAGCAAACCGAGAATTACATCAGCGTGTATATGCAAAGGCATTTATAAAGGAATTGCAAACCAACGGATAAAAATCAAAAAGACCCCGGGGGTTCCAGGGTCTTTTGATTATCATCAACAGGTTTATTCTTCGTCCTGTTTGCCATCCCCAATCCCGCGGGGGATCCATTTTTCCTTGTTTTCCCGTAAGCGGTGGACGCCGCCGCCCCGGTTATGCAGTTCATCGAAGCCGTCCGGTTTGAGGAACATCTCATCGCCTGCCAGAAGGCCAAACACACCGCTCTGGCCCGGTTCCAGGGTTTCATCCCGGAAAGGCGCCACCAGAGCCGGATCGATCGGTTTATAGTCGGTGGGTTCTTCGTAGGTTGAGATATAGCCTTCGTAGTTGCGCAGGACAATTTTGTGATCCGAATAGCTGATCAAATAATTCGGATTCAACGGGATTTTCCCACCGCCGCCGGGGGCATCCACTACATAGGTGGGGACAGCGAAACCGGAGGTGTGGCCGCGCAACGCTTCGATGATCTCGATGCCTTTGCCCACAGGGGTGCGGAAGTGCCCCGCGCCATGAACCAGGTCGCATTGATAGAGGTAATAGGGACGCACCCGCATCCGCACCAGGTCATGGACCAGGCGGCGCTGAATCAGGGGGTCGTCATTGACGCCGGCCAACAACACGGACTGGTTGCCCAGGGGGATCCCTGCGCGGGTGAGCTTATCGCAGGCTTCAGCCAATTCCGCAGTGATCTCATTGGGGTGATTGACATGGATATTAAGCCACAGCGGGTGGAATTTCTGCAGCATGTCGGTCAGTTCATCGGTGACGCGCTGGGGCATGAAGACCGGCACACGGGAGCCGATCCGCACGACTTCAATATGGGGAATCTCCCGCAAAGCCGTGAGCAGCCGTTCTAAAACTCGAGGCGCAAGGGTCAGCGGGTCACCGCCTGAAAGCAGCACATCGCGGACCTGGGGAGTCCGGCGCAGGTAATCCAGTTGGGCTTCAAAATCCTTGGAAGAGAAGGTCTGGGTGGGGTCGCCGACAATACGGGAACGGGTGCAATAGCGGCAGTAGCTGGCGCATTGGGTGGTGACCAGCATCAGAACCCGATCGGGGTACCGGTGGACCAGCCCCGGAACAGGGGAGTGGGCATCCTCAGCCAGCGAGTCACCCATTTCACCCGTGAAGGGTGTGATCTCATCGGCGGTGGGGATGATCTGCCGCCGGACGGGATCCTGCGGGTCTTCCGGATCAATCAATGAGGCAAAGTAGGGCGTGATATCCACCCTAAACAGACCAGGTTGACTGAGTGCTTTGCGTTCACTCATGGTGAGGGTCAGGACCTGTTCAAAATCCTCTACTGAGTTCAGCCTGTGGCTGAGCTGCCAGCGCCAGTCGTTCCATTTTTCATCGGGAATGTCTGCAAAGGCGGCGGCACGCTTCGACGGAAAAGGTAACATCAATATATCTCCTTTGGTTATGATTGCCCTAATTTTAATATGGCAGTCAGGCTCAGGTCAATGATGAATACTTATCCCTGAGCCTGTTCTTTATTTCGGTTTGGATTCGATGGTGTTCAGTTCCCCGAAGAAGTATTCTCGATCCTCTTCGCTGCTGATCTTTTCGCCGGCCTCTTCCCCCAGAGTGATGAACCTGGCGGTTTCCATCAGATCGCCGGCCAGGTGACAGGCCCGCGCCATGGCTTCATAGGCAAATGCCAGGTCAAAATCGACCAGGTTGTTTTCGAGGGTGATCTGCAGGCAGCGTTCGGCGTGGTAGAGGCAGGGCTCCTGTCTGCCGGCCACGGCGTACACCCGGCTGATCTGCCATTCACCGCGGGCAATATTGACAGCCTCTCCGGCGATTTCCCAGTGGTATCGCGAGGCATGAGCGGCATTGATCATCCGATCCGTATCAGCCTGGGTTCGATCTGTTTTTTCCATCAGGTCCCAGGTGAGGTTGAAGAGTTCAATCGCCATTTGCCGGTGAATGGTCTTATCCATCACTATCCTTTCGATTGGGCAGCCCCTTACTCGTTGAACATTTCGCCGACGCTGGTGCCTTCATTCGCCCGTTTGATGACTTCACCCAACAGTTTGCTGATGGTCAGGACGACCAGCCGATCGCCAAAGTGGGCTTTCTTTTCAGGTGGGATCGGAACGGAGTTAGTGGTGACAAATTGCTTGACAGGTAAGGCTGCCAGGCGTTCGGAGGCATCATTGGAGAGGATGGGGTGGACGAATATCATGTAGATATCGCGGGCCCCATGTTCTTTCAGAATTTCAACGGCATGCACCATGGATCCGCCGGTGTTGATTTCATCATCCACCAGCAGGACATCCTTATCTTTAACCTCGCCGATGATGGTCAGGGATTTCGGGTTGGTGATATCGGTAGTTCTTTTCTTCTCAATGAAGGCCAGGCTGGTATTCAGCAGATCGGCATAGACCCGGCCCTTCTTGGCAAAACCCAGGTCGGCGGTAACGACGACCGGATCATGCAAAGTTGGCGCTAATATCTGCAGATAATCCTTGAGGATATGGAACCCGCGCAGGACATCACCGGGGATGGAGAAGAAACCCTGGATCTGGCCGGCATGCAGGTCAAAGGTCATATAGCGGTCGGCGCCGGCTGCGACGATCATGTCCGCCACCAGGCGGGCTGTGATCGGGACGCGAGGCTTATCTTTTTTATCGGATCGCCCATAGCAGAGGTAGGGGACAACGGCTGTGATCCGGCCAGCGGAATCCAGCTTGAGGGTTTGGATCAGGATCAATAGTTCCATCAGGTTGCGATGAACGGGTGTGGATGTTGTCTGGATCACATAACAGTCCTGCCCGCGGACGCTGGAATGAAGTTGGACGAAGAGGTTTTCGTTGGGGAACTCTAAAATCTCACGGCCGCAGAGAGGCATTTTTAAATAATCTGCAATTTCCTGAGAGAGTTCCGGTGAGCCGGTCCCTGCAAAAAGTTTGATATTACCAAAAAGTAGTTCATGCTGCATATGGGGGGTTGGCATTAAATCGATCCTTTTATTTCCGATTCTCAGAATTTGTTTCATCCCATTCGTGTCGAAGGACGCTCATGAAATGAATATCGAAATATTGGCCGTGCTGGTAATGTCCATCACGGAATTTTCCTTCATACTTGTATCCGGCTTTTTCATAAGCTCTGATCCCGCGCTGATTATTGGCATAGACCCGCAGCCAGATTCGGTGGAGATTTAGGGATTCGAAGCCGTGTTTGAGGAGCAGTTTCATGGTTTCGGTGCCATAACCCTGGTTCCACAAGGCTTTTACACCGATCATGATGCCCACTTCGGCGGACCGGCAGCGCCAATCCAGGTTGTGGTATTGGCAGGTTCCGATGGGCCGGTAACCCCCGGGCTGGTTTTCATCCCGGATTTCAATGACCATCACATGTTCCGCCGCCGGCAGGGCCATCATTCGCTCATACCACTGGTCTTCTTCAAATTGTGACATGGGATAGACCAGCATCAGGTGTTCGGTGACCTCCGGGTCGTTCACCCAGGTCAGAAACAGGTTGATGTCGTCCTTCTCGGCCGCCCGCAGGCGGATCCTTTCACCAAATAAGTGCGCCATGTCCACTATCCCTTAGGTTTATGGGTTGAGTCGGGTTGGCCCGCGGAAGATGTAGACTGCTTCGCGGATGTTGGGGAGGTCCAGCAGGATCATCAGGAAGCGGCTGAGACCGAAGCCAAAACCGCCATGGGGCGGCGTGCCGTATTTGAAGAAGTTGAGGTAATCTTGAATGGGTTCGTCGGTGAGGCCTTTGAGATGGGCCTGTTCGCGCAGGACTTCATAGCGATGTTCGCGCTGGGCGCCGGTGGAGACTTCCAGCCCCTTACCGAGCAGGTCAAAGCTGCGGGTGGTCTTATCCTCGGGGTCCAGCATGTGGTAGAAGGGACGGGCTTCAAACGGCCAATCGATCACGAAGACGTAGTCGTGGCCTTCTTTTTCCTTGAAGTAGTTACCCAGAGCCCGTTCCGCACCGGGATCAAGGTCGTGGAGTTTGTCGGGAGGCAGTTTATAGCCAAGTTCCTTTAGGAGCTTATGGGCGTCCGCCATCTTGATCCGGGGGAAGGGTACGGTGGGCACTTGCAGATCCACGCCAAACACTTCCTTGATGGCGTCGTGATGTTTTTCGTTAACCTTTTCATAGGTATAGGCCAGCCAGCGTTCCATGAAGGCCATCACGTCTTCATGGGAGTCGATCCAGGACATTTCCATATCCACGCCGGTAAATTCCGTCATGTGGCGGGATGTGAAAGAGGGGTCCGCCCGGAAGACGGGACCGATCTCGAAGACGTTTTCAAAACCGGCAGCCATCGCCATCTGTTTGTAGAACTGGGGCGACTGGGCCAGGTAGGCAGTCTTTTCAAAATAAGGCAGTGAAAAGAGTTCTGCGCCGCTCTCGCTGGGTGCGCCAACGATCTTGGGTGAATGAATTTCGATGAAGTTATGCTGGATCCAATACTCGCGCATGGCCTGCTCGGCTGTGGTTTGCACGGCGAAGATCAACTGGTTGACATCCCGGCGCAGGTCCAGATAGCGCCAATCCAGCCGGAAATCCTGCTCGGGCAGGTATTCACCGAAAGGCTCGAAGGGCAGGGGGATCTCCGCCGCGCCTTCGACGGTGAGGTCTTCCAACTGCATCTCGATGCCGCCCAGTTTGACAACGTCATTCTTGACGACTTTGCCTGTGAGGGTCAGTGCGGATTCGGTTCCAACCGTTGAGATCAGTTCGGCGAGTTCGGGGTTGCCTTTTTTCCAGAGGGCAACCTGAACCAGGCCGGTGCGGTCCCGGACGATCAGGAATTGCATATTTTTCTGGTCGCGCAGGGTTTGCAGCCAGCCCTGAATGGTCACCTGTTCGTCAATGTGTTGGCCGAGGTCTTTGATCAGCGTTCGTTTCATATTGTTCTTCTCCTGAATAAGCTTCTGACTTCCATAATAACTTAAAAATTGCTTCTAATCGATAGGATTTAAGTCAATGATTCCAATGCCATTTGGGGGCTTATTTTTCGTTCGATCAGTTCGTTCAAAACGGCATCATAACGGGCAGGGTCCAGTCTCTCCTGCCAATTTTGCAGCAGATGGTCCTGAATCAGGGCCTGGAGGTCCTTTTCAAGGCGTTGAGCTTCCTTCACCTGCCAGAGACCGGACTGGCGCAGGTGCTCCCGGTGGGCTTTGAGGGCTTTCACCAGCTCGGGGATGCCCTGACCAACCGAGGCGGTTACGGGCAGCACGGGTACTTTCCAATCTTCAACGGTTTCAGCTAATTGGTCTTTTTCCGCCGGTGAGCGGCGCAGGTGCTTGCCGGCCAGGGGGAGGCTGCCGCCGCCCCGGGACATTTCCAGCATGGCCTGGAGGGCACGAACGGCATTTTCCGAACCGGGTTGGTCGGCTTTGTTGACCACCAGGATATCGCCAATTTCGAGGATACCGGCTTTGATCGCCTGAATGTCATCACCCAGCCCTGGCGCTTCCACCACGATGACGGTATGGGCCAGTTGGGCGATATCCACCTCCGCTTGCCCTGCGCCGACCGTTTCCACCAGGATCAGGTCAAAACCGGCGCCATCCAGCAGGGTAGTAAAGGCAGCGGTGCTGTGGGAAAGACCACCCAGAGCACCGCGTGAAGCCATTGATCGTATAAAAATGCCGGGATCGCCCATCAGGTCCTGCATCCGGATTCGGTCTCCCAGAAGGGCGCCTCCGGTGAAGGGGCTGGTGGGATCAACAGCCACAATGGCAATTTTAAGCTGCTCCCCGGAAAGAGGGTCTTTCCTGAAGGCTCGGGCAAGCTGGTTCACCAGGGTGCTCTTGCCGGTGCCGGGCGCTCCGGTGATGCCGACCAGGTGCGCCTTCCCGGTGTGGGGGAAGAGCGCGGAAATCAACTCCTGACCTGCCGGATCACCGTTTTCAATGGCAGTCAGGGCGCGGGAAAGCGCAAGCCGATTTCCCTGGCGGAGAGCTTCTGGATCCAGGTGCTTCATTTGTTTATTCGGGTTGAGCTTGCAGGGCGAAGTGAATATCCTCGGCGACTTTCTTGGTGTCCGTTCCAGGTCCGTAGACTGCATAGACGCCAAGGGCCATCAAACCGGGGATGTCATTTTCAGGAATAATTCCCCCAACGAAAACTTTAACATCATCCAAACCCGCTTCGGCAAGTTTGCTGATCACAGCCGGGACAAGGGCATTATGCGCGCCGGAGAGGATTGACATGCCGACCACATCCACATCCTCCTGAAGCGCGGCTTCGGCGATCATCTCCGGGGTTTGGCGCAGGCCGGTGTAGATCACTTCCATGCCGGCATCCCGCAGGGCCCGGGCGACCACTTTCGCACCGCGATCATGACCATCCAGGCCGGGTTTGGCAATCAGAACTCGAATTTTTCTTTCTACCATTCACATCTCCATTGTGTCAGTTTGCAAATTTGATTATACCGCGTTCGCTTGGCTGAAAGAGGGGGAGGTGAGCATTTGACGATTGAATTATTCATTTAAAGGAGCGACTTAATTAAGCATATTGAATTCAATCCACTGGTAATAAAAAAGAGCCGATCGTTACGGCTCTTCTTTGGATTTTTTTATCTCAGGCGTGTTCAAGGATCGCAATTGGCTGCTTGGTTTTCTCAAACTGGTAGGATTCAATCGCTGAGGCATAGAGGATTTCACCATAGTAAATGCGGTGGATATCCTTGTTGGGGTAGTGGCGGTCAATGGCGACATCCAGAAAATGTGCCGGGTTGAGGTCATTGGCATAGATCTTCTTGCATTCAATGGTGAGTTCAGCTTCCTCATAAACCGGGGCGGCAACGGTCACTGCCCGCTGAACGGTGAGGCCGGATTCGGCAATTTTATTGTGATCACGGCCGGATTGAGTGCCCATCACGGTCAGGGCTTCGTGACAGCTCCGGGGGAAAACGGAGATGGTGAAATTATCATATTTCTCCATGAATTTATAGGTATAGCGCGAGTGACGGACGGCTACAAAGGCAAAAGGTTTGCTCCACATGGTGCCCAGTGCGCCCCACCCAATGGTCATCCCGTTAAAATCCTCCTGATCATAATCGCCAGCAGTCAGCAGCGCCCATTGGTTATGGAAAAGGTAGTGCGGTCTAAGAATAAGTTTTCCGATTTCAACTGGTAATCGATCCATGTTGTTTCCTTTCTTCGTCAAGATATTACCATAAGCGAGTTTAAGAAAGGTTTGAGTATAATAGGCGTTATGAATTCCACGGAACCTCAACAGAACCCTCAAAACAAGAAATCCTTTATTCTTTGGCTCAGGCAGGGATTCGACGACCTGCAAAGCTGGTTTGCCCGGAATAAATGGGCCGGTACAGTCCTGACAGCCTTGCTGATCATCATCCCGGTCTATTACCTCGGGCGCAGTTTGTGGGAAAACTGGCAGACGTTGACCTCGGCGGAGATTGAGATTGACTGGGTGCGGATGGCGCTCTCTTTGGCGATCCTGATGGCCGCTTTTGCCCTGTTCCCCTCCGGCACGATCATCGGGTTGCGGGGATTGGGGGTACGGTTAAATTACGGACAGGCGTATTTTGGCTATCATGGTTCGCAATTGGGGAAATACATCCCCGGCAGGGTCTGGGTCATCCCGGGCCGGGCGATGACTATGAAGCGTTTTGGCGTGGACGCGGTCACTGCGGCTGCCAGTACGCTGATTGATATGTATGTGCTGGTTGCGGCGGGCATTTTGGTTTATGTCCCGGTGCTATGGACCGCGGGGCAAGGGACGATGCACCAACTGGGTTTATTGGCGTTGCTGCTCTGTATCCCACTGCTGGTTTCGATTGTTTTCCCAAGTGTGTTGAATAAGTTATTCGCGCTGGGCATGAAATGGGTTGGACGGGGTGAGATGACCTTCCAATTCGCCTGGTACCATTTTGCCCTGATGCTGGTCAATGACCTGGCGTTATGGGTGATTTCCGGCTTCGGCCTTTATCTGCTGGCGGACAGCTTTTCACCACTAACCTTATCGCAGCTCCCGGTTGTGATCGGCGCGATGGGCTTTTCCTGGGTGCTGGGGACGCTCTCTTTCCTGACGCCGGCCGGTTTGGGCGTGCGGGAGGGGGTGATGGGTGTGCTGCTGGCCGGAATCCTACCGGTGCCGCTGCCCGCGCTGGTGGCGATTTTGTCGCGCTTCTGGTGGTCACTGGCGGATTTTGGCTCAATCGGTCTGGCCTTTTTGTTGTTTGGCCGGTGGGGGAAGAAGGACTGAGCGCTTAGTTATTACTTCATAGCATGTGGAAAAAAGTTTTTAGATTTTTTATTCACTAATAATGATAAAACACCCTATCCTACCCGCGGCACTTCGTTTGCGGGCATCCTTCCCCT
>CAYUSC010000015.1:0-15422 GCA_964447265.1 uncultured Candidatus Brevefilum sp. | reverse complement strand
AGGGGAAGGAACGAGGGTGGGGTGTTTTATTCGTTTCCAAAAAAGACTACCTCAATAATTAAATTTTCTAGCTTATGTTATTACCATAGATCTGTGTAGTTGTGCCCAAGCCGCCCGTTGATGTTCGGGTATAATCGAGGCTATGATGACAGAACCCAAGGATCGCTTCATCAACCGGGATGAACAGCCCGAAGATCATGAGGACCGCTCGCTGCGCCCAGCACTTTTAGGCGAGATGATCGGTCAGCAGCAGGTCAAAGAGAACCTGCGCATTCTGATTGAAGCGGCCAAGCTGCGCACCGAGGCGCTGGACCACGTCCTTTTTTATGGTCCGCCCGGTTTGGGCAAGACCACCCTGGCGCATATCCTGGCGAATGAGATGGATGTGGCAATTAAGGTGACCTCCGGTCCGGCGATTGAACGGGCTGGGGACCTGGCGGCGATTCTGACCAATATGCATGCCGGGGATATTCTCTTTATTGATGAGATCCACCGCCTGGGACGGGCTGTCGAAGAAGTCCTTTATCCCGCAATGGAGGATTTTTCGCTGGATATCGTGATCGGCAAAGGCCCGGCGGCCCGCTCGATCCGCTTGAAGCTCCCGCATTTCACCGTGGTCGGCGCGACCACCCGGCTGGCATTGGTAACCTCACCGCTGCGAGCCCGGTTTGGGGCGATTTACCGGCTGGACTTCTATGACCAGGAGTCGCTGCTCGAGGTCGTCCAGCGCGGTGCCGGCCTGCTGGATGTGGCCTATGATGACGAGGGGCTGCTTGAAATAGCCTCCCGTTCCCGCGGGACGCCCCGGGTTGCGCTACGAATGCTGCGCCGGGTGCGTGATTACGCCCAGGTGCGGGCGGAAGGGCAAATCAACGGTGAGGTTGCCAAGGCGGCTCTGGATTTATTGAATATCGACGGCCAGGGGCTGGATGACCTGGACCGGCGGGTTCTGCTTTGTGTGATTGAAAAATATGACGGCGGCCCGGTGGGGCTGAACACGATTGCGGCCTCGGTCAGCGAGGAACCTGATACGATCATGGATGTGGTCGAACCCTACCTGATGCAGCTTGGGTTCCTGGAACGGACCTCGCAGGGCCGGATGGCGACCCGGATCGCCTATGACCACCTTGGGTTGGATTTCCGTAACGGAAAAGCCCAACAGCCGCTTTTTTAAGGATGGTCACCCCTGAATGAAGACAACTGATTTTTATTATGATCTGCCGCAAGAGCGGATTGCCCAGACTCCGGTTTACCCGCGCCATAATTCCCGCTTGCTGGTTTTGGATCGTGCCGCGGACACCCTTGAACATACCCACTTTTGGGGGATTGATCGCTTCTTGAAATCCGGCGATTTGTTGGTGATCAATGAGACCCGCGTGATCCCGGCCCGCATCTTCGCGAAAAAGCTGCCGGGTGGGGGCAAGGCGGAGCTGTTGTTGCTGGAAAAGAAAGATGAGCGCACCTGGACGGCACTGGTTGGGGGGCAGGGGTTAAAGGCAGGGCGTAAACTGGCGATTGACCAGGGGCCGGAAGTGGAGGTTTTACAGGTTCTGGATGGGCCAAAACGGCTGATCCGGTTCAGCGAACCGATTGAACCCTATTTTGGCCAGGTGGGGCATGTGCCGCTGCCGCCCTATATCCACGAGGAATTGAATGACCCCGAACGTTACCAGACGGTCTATGCCAGGGAGCCCGGTTCGGCCGCCGCGCCGACCGCCGGGCTGCACTTTACACCGGAATTAATGCAGAAACTGGAAGCGATGGGCGTGCAGTTCGCCCGAGTGGATTTGCATGTCGGGCTGGACACTTTCGCTCCGGTGACGGAAGATGACCCGACAGAGCACAAGATCCACACCGAATGGTGCGAATTGTCACCCGAGACGGCTGAGACCATTAACGCGGTCAAAGCCGGGGGCGGGCGGATCATCGCGGTGGGCACCACCAGTGTGCGCACGCTGGAAACAGCCGCCCGAAATGCCAAAGAAGGGGAGGTCGTTGCCCCGTTCAGCGGGCCGACCAACCTCTTCATCCTACCTGGGTATGAATTCAAGGCCGTGGATGCGATGATCACCAATTTCCACCTGCCCAAATCGACCCTGTTAATGCTGGTCAGCGCGTTTGCAGGAAGAGAGCGGATGCTGCGGACGTATCAGATCGCCACACAGGAGGAATATCGCTTTTTCTCCTTTGGCGACGCGATGCTGATCTTGTAAGTGAATTTCAGGCGATTTTGCGGGTGGATACAAAAATATTTTATAAATTTCTTATAAAAATTAGTTTGGTTTTACCCGGTTAGATGCTATAATTCATTTGTTCTAAATTATATAAAAAAGACCCACCCAGCCTGAACAAGGAATAACCAGATTATGATGCGATTTGATCGTTTCACAGAACGTGCCCAGGAAGCGGCACAGCGCGCGGCTGAAATTATTCAGCGCTATGGGCATAACCAAATTGATACCGAACACATCCTCCTGGCCCTGATTGAACAGCCCCAGGGTGTGATTTCCCAACTGCTTGAGATCCTCAAAGTGGATCCGGAAAACTTCAAAGAGCGCCTCGATTACATCCTGCGCACCAGTCCGAAAGCCAATATCTTCGGCGGCGGGGCAGGGCAGGTCTTCATCACCCCCCGGGTGAAGCGGATCATTGACCAGGCGAACGAAGAAGCTAACCGGCTGAAGGACGAATATATCTCCACCGAGCACATTTTCCTGGCGATTCTCACCGAACGCAATACCCCGGCAGCCCGGCTGCTGGAGGATCTGGGAATAACCCGCCAGCGCGTTTTGGACGCGGTGGATGAACTGCGCGGCGGCCAGAAGGTGAATGACCCCAAAGCCGAATCCCGCTACCGCACACTTGAAAAATACTCCCGTGACCTGACCACGATGGCCCGTGAAGGCAAGTTGGACCCCGTGATCGGCCGCGATACGGAAATCCTGCGCCTGATCCAGATTCTTTGCCGCCGGACGAAGAACAACCCGGTGTTGATCGGTGAAGCCGGGGTTGGCAAGACCGCCATAGTGGAAGGTCTGAGCCAGAAGGTGGCCAGTAACGACGTGCCTGAAATCCTGATGGGCAAGAAGGTCGTCTCATTGGATTTGGGCGCGATGATTGCCGGTTCCCGGTTCCGCGGTGAATTTGAAGAGCGGCTCAAAGCCGCCATCGAAGAGATTCAGCGCTCGGAAGGCGAGATCATCCTCTTCATTGACGAATTGCACACGGTGGTTGGCGCCGGTGCGGCACAGGGTGCGATGGATGCCTCCAATATGCTTAAGCCCGCCCTCTCGCGGGGTGAGCTGCAGTGCATCGGGGCCACCACGCTGGATGAATATCACAAGCATATTGAAAAAGACGCAGCCCTGGAGCGGCGTTTTGCCCCGGTTTATGTGGAAGAGCCCTCGGTGGATGACACCATCGAGATGCTGCGCGGCCTTCGTGATCGCTACGAAGCACACCATAAGGTGACCTTCTCCGACGCGGCGCTGGTGGAAGCGGCCAAGCTCTCCGCCCGCTATGTGACCGACCGGCGTTTGCCCGATAAGGCGATTGATCTGGTGGATGAGGCCGCGGCGAAGTTGCGAGTGGCGCTTTATTCATTACCGGATGAATTGAAAGCGATGAAATCCGAGATTGACAGGCTCCTCAAGGAAGAGGAGCAGGCCGGAGTGGAGCGCAACTATGAACGCGCGGCCCAGATGAAATCCGACCGCCTGCGTGCTGAGGAAGATTTCAACACCCAGCGCGATATCTGGGAGCAGGAACACAAACTGGATGAGATCGTGGATGTCAATGACATCGCTGAAGTGATCAACCAGTGGACCGGTATCCCCGTTTCGCAGATGATGGAAGACGAGAAGGACAAACTCCTGCAAATGGAAGACCGGCTGCATGAGCGGCTGATCGGTCAGAATGCGGCCATTGAGGCCATTTCCGATGCCATTCGCCGGGCGCGCAGCGGCCTGAAAGACCCCCGCCGTCCGATTGGGTCCTTTGTATTCATCGGCCCTTCCGGTGTGGGCAAAACCGAACTGGCGAAGGCGCTGGCTGAATTCATGTTTGATGACGAAGAGGCGCTGGTTCGCATCGATATGAGCGAATATCGGGAACAGCATACCGTTTCCCGTCTGTTTGGCGCCCCTCCCGGATATGTCGGCTATGAAGAGGGCGGCCAGCTGACCGAAGCCGTTCGGCGGCGTCCTTACCGGGTGATCCTCTTTGACGAGGTTGAAAAAGCCCACCCCGAAGTCTGGAATGCCCTGCTGCAGATCCTCGATGACGGCCGTCTGACCGATGGGCAGGGACGGGTGGTGGATTTCCGCAATACCGTCCTGATCATGACCAGCAACCTGGGCACGGAATACGTGAACAAGAGCGGCACCCTCGGTTTCCTCGGTTCGATGGAAAGCGGCGACCAGGGCAACCGTGAGAAAATTGAAAAAGCGCTCAAGGACACATTCCGTCCTGAGTTCCTCAACCGGATCGATGAGATCATTGTCTTCTCATCGCTCTCCAAAGAGCATATGCAGAGAATTGTGGAACTGCAGATGAATGACATTCAGGAAAGGCTTTCGGAGCACGGTCTGGGTGTCGAATTAACCGATGTGGCGAAGGAATGGCTGGCCAATCAGGGTTATGATCCCGCTTTTGGCGCTCGGCCGCTCAAACGGGCCTTGCAGAAACATATCGAAAGCCCGCTGTCCGTCAGCCTGCTCTCCGGCGATTTCAAGCCCGGCGACACGGTTTTGGTAGACGTTGCCGATGACCAGATCGTCTTCAAGAAGAAGGAAGCGATCAAAGTGTCAAAGCTGGATGAGGCGGAAGTTTAGTAAAACCATTGAGTGAATTGAAGAGAGCTGTCCTGAAATAGGGCAGCTCTTTTACTTTAAACATGGGGAAAGCGAAACTGGGGCGGGCTAGATCAACTCAGGAAAAGAGAGGATTACTCTTTCTTGATCACAATCAGTGTTATGTCATCCAGGCGAGGAGCCGATCCCGAGAAAACCTGAACCGTTTCCAGAAGATGATTTAGCAATCCTTCGGCTGAATTTGCTGCACTGGTGTAAAGGGCTTGTTGCAAACGCTGGAGGCCAAAAAAACCTCCGGCTTCATTCTGCGATTCGGTAATGCCATCGGTATAGAAGATTAAATATTCACCCGAATGGAGCGTGACGGATCTGGTTTCCCAGGCGTTCTCCTCAAAAATTCCGACCAATGTCCCGGTTTTCTCCAAAATGGCGCAATTTTTGGCGTTTCCATTGCCGCGTAGCAGACAGGGGGGATTGTGACCGGCGTTGACGTAAGTGAACGTACTGTTTTGGGGGTCGAGGATGCCATATACGACCGTAAGGAAAATGCCCTGATGGGTATCCGAGAGGATGCGCCGATTTACCTGGAGGATCACGTCCTCAGGATTCCGGGCTTCTTCACCGGCATAGGTGCGAATCAGCGTGCGGCTCATCGCCATATACAGCGCGGCGCCGGCGCCTTTATCGCCGACATCCGCGATGACCACGCCCAATTTCTCACCCTCAAGCTGGATGAAATCGTAAAAGTCCCCGGAGGTTTCATGGGCCGGCAGAAGCACCCCTGATATCTGATAACCCGCAATAGTTGGGGAATGGGTCGGAATAAAGGTGTTCTGGACCCGCCCAGCCTCAGCAAGTTCCTGGGTGATCTTGCGATGGGCGATGGCCTGGGCTCTGGAAATTCGTTTGAGCTGCCGCAATTTCTCGATGATCACATCCTGATAGTAGCCCACGTCCATATCTTTAAATTCCGAGAGAGCCTCCCGGAAGGTGTTTTGAGCCTGGTCAATATCTTCCGGTTCATTGCGTTTCAGCAGGATTGTACCGATTTCCAACCAGACCCGCGCCTGCCACCAGCGTCCGCCCATTTCGTTCAACAATTGTGCTGCACCACCCAGGAATTCAAGGGCACGATTTACCTGATCACGGGCCAATGCCAACCTGGCCTGAGACAACGTGATCCAGATCTGGTCCTGTTTATTGGGGTGCTGTTGGTGGATTTTATCGGCTTTACCAATTGCGGCTTCGGCGAGATCCAGATTGCCCTTGAGCGCATAAATGACTCCGAAGAGGCATTGCGTAGCGATTTCTGAATGGTCTTCGACTTTCTGGTTTGCACTCATGATATTTTCGAGCATCTCCAGCACAATATCCAATTCGGAAGCCTTGCTGTTCTCAGATTCAAGGAGATGAGATTCAAGGATGATCTCAGCCAGGAATCTGGTGGCCTGAAGGTTTCGATCGAGGTCATTGGCTTGCCTGGTTCGTTCAATTAAATCAGTAAAAGTATTGATTGCATTGGAGAAATCACCTTTATAACGTTGAAAGCTCCCTTTCAGGTAGAGGATATTCAGTGTGTTGTCATCCAGATTGGCGTCTGATTTTGCTAAATGCTGGCTTATCTCTTCCAGCCGTTGTTCAACGTCTTTGAAATCCGCCAACCACAGGGAGGCATTGATGATGGATTGGTTGATGGACAGCTCATCAGAAATTGCGCCAGCCTTCACACCCAGTTGGAGAACTCTCATCCGGTAATCCCGGGCCAAGCGAGTGTTGCCGAGGTTATCGACCACGAATGCCAGGTTGATATACGCCCGAGAGGCAGGCCCGTAGAGGTTATGGGCCTCACTGACTTTCACCGCCATTTCTAAAAATTCTATGGCTTGCTGGGGCTTGATATTGGGCAGAACACCGATCGTCGCCAGGGCTTCAGCCTGAACATCGAATGCGTCCAGCCGCTTTGCCATATCAAGCGCTTTTTCACAGTACATCTGAGCTTTTTCAGGTTGGTTGTTAAAGAAATAAGCTCGACCGGTCTCGTGGATGAGATAGGCGATGTCCGCACTTTCTAGTTTTTCTCCCACCGCCTCAAGACCTTCCTGACAAATTTCAAGCCCCCGTTTGGGATCATATCCCCACCAGGCGGATCGGGCGGACCAGGCATATACCCTGGCCAGTTGGTTGTAATTCTGCAATTCCTTATGAAATTCAATGGCTTTTCGCCAGGCCTGGACAGCCGGGCGGTGCTTGCTCTGTTGAGCGAGGGTTTCTCCCAGGTCCGTGTAAAGATGGGCCAAGGCGGCATGATCTTCTGCGATCTCAATCGCTTTGTTGAAATAAAATTCTGCTTCCGCGTTCGCAAAGGAATCTCGGGAGACGTGCCCCGCAGCGTCAAGATAATGGATGGCTTTTTCAGTGTGTTTACCTTTGGTGAAGTGATAGGAGAGCTGTGAAGCCAGCCGGTCATGCTGATCCGGATAGAGTTCTTCAAGCGCTGTGCCAACGATAAGATGGATTTTGCTGCGATCTTCTTTAATGATGGCGTGATAGGCGGCTTCATGGAGGAGGATATGCTGGAACGAATAGATCAGTTCAGGGTGAACCTGGGTCACCCGGATCATGCCGATGGATTCCAGAATGCTAAGTTGTTCCATCAGAGCCACATTGGGCGATTGGGTGGAAAGGACTCGTTCAATGACCTTTTCCGGGAAAGTTCGACCGATCACACTGGCAATAATCATCGTGTTTCTGGCTTCAACCGGGAGCTGGTCTATCCGGGCGGTCAGCAGTCCCTGGAGGCTGTCCGGTATCCGCTCCGTATTTACCTCCGATGCGACCTGCCAATGACCATTCACCTGATGCAGCATTCCATCATTGGTCAACATCCGTAATAATTCTTCGATGAAGAAAGGATTCCCCTCGGATTTTTTCAGGATCAATTCTCTGATTTCGTCCGGGATCTCCTGAAGGTCAATCAGTTCATTGACCAGGTTCTCGCTTTCTTTATCGGTCAGGTTTTTCAGATCAATCTCGGTTAACCGAGGTCCGATCTGTTCACGGGCTGTATTCACCAACGACCAACCATCCGAATCTCGATTGGGGCGGGTGACCAAACAGATCAGAATGGGAGATGTCGTGCTGATCTGTAACAATCCCTGCAGGATTCCAACAGAAGATTTGTCGGCCCAGTGGAGATCTTCCAGAACGATGACAAGCGGCTGTTCCAAAGCCATGGCCTTGAAGAACGATTTTAGCGCGTCCAGGTACTTTTCCTGGAGTTCGCTTGCCTTCAATTGGTGGATGTAGGCTTCTTTTTCATCGCTCAGTTGGACATCCAAAAGATGGGCCAGATAGGTGATGATTTCCTCCGAGTTGCCACCCAACAAATCATTCGCTTTGGCCTTGATAATTTTGAGAATTTTTTCGGAAGGATCGCCCTTGTCAATTTCAAAGGCGGATCGCAGAAGCGATTTTAGCAGGTGATAGGCCAGCTCTCGTCCAAACGAGAGACCGTGCGCTTCAATCCAGCGCAGTCTGGTGGGCTGGTGCAAGGTTTTCAGTTGTTGTTTCCACTCCATCACCAGGCGTGATTTGCCAATCCCGGGATCTCCCAAAATGATGCTAACCCTTCCCAATCCGGCCAGCACGGTTTCAGAGAGTTCAAGCAGAAGCGCCAATTCATTGGTTCTGCCGATCAGTGGGGTACTGTGATTAATGGGAGTTCTCAGGATGGATGAATCCGGCCGGTTGACATGTTCAACCTGCCATAGGTGATGATCCTGACCGATTTCAGTACAGAAAGGATCGGATAATTCCGTGCACTGAACGAACGGCTTGACGAAACGGAAGGTGTCTTCAAAGAGGATAATTTTATTGCGGGGAAGGGAGATGCGGGTGGCTCGATCCATGCATTCGAGGGTCTCATTCATGGATTGGAAATCAAATTGCAAGTTGGTTTTTAATTCGCCGGTCAGAATTGGGCCAGTGTTCAGGACAATATGGAGTTCAATAGGGACGCCGAATTTCTCTTGGATCGTCTGGCTGTATTTATCCATTTCAGCCAGAATGGAGCCTGCCGCATGGACCGCTCGCTGCGGGTCGTCCTCATGGGCGACCGGTGCGCCAAAGAAAGCCAGGACGGTGTTTTCCCAGAGTTTGGCAATTGATCCTTCGAACTCAAAAATGATGCTGGCAATCCTGTCCAGGGCGGTGTTAAGAATCTCGGATTGGCCAGCCTCGGGGATATTTTGTGAAAAAACATCCGCGTTTGCGATGGTCAGCATGATCGCTGTAACGGTTCGCTGCTCTTTAGAAAGATATGGTACTGAGCGGACCTTTTGGATGAGTTTTTGGGGTGCGGCAGCGGCAAGCCGGGAGAAGTAAAGTTGTTCTAATGTGGGGTTATTGAATATGGGATGACCGCAGAACCCACAGACACGGGTTCCGGGACGGATATCAGCCTGGCATGATGTACATTTCATAAATAATTTACTCGATAGTCCATCTATTGCGACTAAAATTGTCTAATTCAAATGATTATAGCATTTTTAGCATGGGACAATCAACATGTGGATCGATTATGAGTTGAAGATAGTTTTTTTCGCCAAACGTTGGATTAACCCATAATTTGTTTTATACTAAAGCCATGCGAATAGAGCAGTCTGAACGCATCGAAATTGTCAAACAGACTTCCCTGTTTGGTTATTTAAACCCGGGCGAATTAAATCGGCTGGCGGGTTTGTTCAAAGCGGTCACTTACTTAGAGGGTGAAACGATCTTTGCCGCCAGCAGCCCTTCCGAAGCGATGTATATCGTCTTTGAAGGGGAAGTGGATTTGGAGACGGTCCACAAGCGGGAAGAAAGGGTTTTCACGACACTGCATCGGGGAGATTATTTTGGCGAAGAATCGCTCTTCGAGGATAACCCCCGTTATTATTCGGCTGTAGCTGCAAGCAATGTGACCCTGTTGGCGTTAGATGTGGACAGCTATCTGTATATATTCCCCGATCTGCCCGATTTTGAGGAGCGCCTCGAAGTCGCTGTCGAGAGCCGGAAACTGGCTGCCCGAATGCCTTTCCCCTGGCTGGGACAGGATGAGTATCCGCTGGTTATTGCCCGGCGGCATCCCGCGGTCCTTTGGGCCAGAGAGATCGCTTCGATTTGTGCCGGGTTGGGCGCATTGGTTGCCGGATTTCTCACACTTCTGTTCTGGCTGCCTGATAGGCCGTATGGCTGGCTGATCATGGGGTTGGGTGGGGGCGTCAGTCTGCTCTGGTCACTCTGGACCTATTTTGATTGGCGGAACGATTACTTCCTGCTGACCAATAAACGGGTGGTTTGGATCGAAAGCGTTGCCCTGATCTATGACAGCCGCAAGGAGGCCCCTCTGCGGACGATCATGTCCATCGGCGAATCACGGACCCGGTTGGGAAGCCTTATGGGCTTTTCCGATGTGGTGGTGACGACCTATGTCGGTACGATTCGCCTGCACGACCTGGCGCATGCCAGACTGATCTCCAGTCTGATTGAAATCTACTGGCATCATGCCGATGACTTCAACCGGCGCGAGGAATCCGAATTGATGGATTTCAAACTCCGGCAGAAGTTGGACGATTTGGGTTATCAGGAGGAATTGACTCGGCCTGCCACGACGCAGAGGATCGAGCCACTGGAAGCGGAACCCATCCGCGAACCTGGATTTATGGAATGGCTGTTCTCGGATTTCATTCGGCTTCGTTATGAAGCTAACGGCGCGATTATTTATCGCAAACATTGGTTTGTCCTGGTTCGGGCAGCCTGGTTACCCGTTTTGTTGATGCTTGCGATGCTGGGCGTGGTCATTGCTCGGTTGACCGGCAGTCTGACGTTCATTCCTCTGAACTCGGCGCTTTATGGTCTGGTCGCTTTGATGTTTGTCGATTTCCTCTGGATTCTCTATCAATATGCAGACTGGCGGAATGACATCTTCCAGGTGACTTTGGACCAGATCATCGATTTTGACCGGAAGCCATTGGGCAAGATGCGCAAGCGAACGGCTCCTTTGGAAAATGTGTTGAGTATTGAATATGAACGCCGTGGTTTTTGGGGCTTCATATTCAATTTTGGCACGGTGTATATAACCGTCGGGAATACCCGATTGACTTTTGACTTTGTTTATAACCCTTCCGCCGTCCAGCAGGATATCTTTTACCGGATGGGGGAACGATTGGAAAAGCTGCGGCAATTTGAGATCGATTCGGAACGAGAACGGATTTCCGAATGGATTGCGAGTTATCATCGCCGGGTGGCGAGGAACCAACAGGATGACGGTGGGAATCCGAATCCTATGGAATCAACGGAAACTTTTGACGAACGCGGGTAACAAACCTTGCGCTTACTGGTAGAATGCTAGATGAGGTGTAAATTATGACAATATTGAATATCGTAACCTTTCCTGAGAAAGTGTTGCGCGCAGAAACAGAAGTAGTCAATAAATTCGACCACGAATTACGCGCCTTGGCGGACGATATGGTGGAAACCATGCGAGTGGCTCCGGGCGTAGGCCTGGCGGCGCCGCAGGTTGGCGTCTCCAAAAAGCTGGTCGTGGTGGAATTTGGTAGTGAGACGGATGAATCCTTTCCTAAACAGCTCTATATCCTGGCAAATCCTGAAATCACCGAGCGGTCGGAAGAAACCGTGCGAGGGATCGAGGGCTGCCTGTCCGTTCCGGATCTGGTCGGCACGGTTGATCGCGCCCGGGTTGTGACCGTGAAGGCGCAGGATGTGAACGGTAAGCCCTTGAAGATCAGGGCTGAAGGCTGGTTGGCACGGATTTTCCAGCATGAGATCGACCACATCAATGGCATCCTCTATACGGACCGGACGGTCGATATCTGGCAGCCCGATGAGGATGACGAGGACATTCCTGACGTTTAATGTATCTGAAACGGCTTTCCCTGACCGATTTCCGTCAATTTTCCCGGCTGGATCTGGATATTCCCCGGGAAATATTTCTATTGGTGGGCTCCAACGCGCAGGGGAAGACCACGTTGCTGGAAGCGATTTATTTCCTTTCGACTTTTTCCTCTTTCCATGCCAGTTCCGATCGACAGTTGATCAATTTCAGTCTGCCGGATGTCGGGACGACGGTTGGGCGGATCATCGGTGATTTTGTCCGTAAGGATGGCGACCACCAGATTGAAGTTCGCCTGATCCGAGAGACCATTAATGGCAACGGCCGGTCGCGGTTCCGCAAGGAAGTTCTGCTAGACGGAGTCAAGCGGAAGATGAGCGAGGTCGTGGGACAGTTCAATTCTGTGATCTTCCTGCCGCAAATGGCAAGGATCATCGAAGAAAGTCCCTCAGACCGAAGACGCTACCTGGATATGCTGATCTCCCAGGTTTCCCCGCAATATCTCCAACACCTGACGGATTACGCCCAAACCCTGACCCAGCGCAACGCACTTCTGAAGCTGTTGGCTGAGCGGGGTGGGGATGTTGAGCAGTTGGCTGTTTGGGATGGGATGCTGGCCCGGCATGGCGCGTTCATTATGAAGGAACGCATCCGGGCCATCCGCGAGTTGGAGGATGAAGCCCGGCGAATCCACCATAGTCTGACCCACGGGCAGGAAGTGCTGCGACTGGATTACCAGCCCGCTTATGACCCACTTTCCAAGCCAGAGGGTCAGATGATGCTGAATGTGTCCACCGTGGCGGACCGGTCGGGATTCACTTTGGAAGAAATGGAAAAAGGGATGCTGGCGGCACTGGGAAAGCGCCAACGGGAAGAGATTGCCCGGGGCGTAACCACGCTGGGTCCGCACCGGGATGAATTACGCTTCCTCAGCAATCAGGTGGACCTGGGCGAATATGGCTCGCGCGGCCAGGGACGCACTGCCTTGCTGGCGCTGAAATTGGGGGAAGTGAACTGGCTGCGGAGCAAGACCGGTGAGTGGCCGGTGCTGCTGCTGGATGAGATCATGTCCGAATTGGATATTCAACGCCGCGAGGACTTGCTGGCGACCCTGGCGGAATGCGACCAGGCGATCCTGACCTCGACCGACCTGAGCATGTTCGATCAGGGATTTGTGAAAGGTCACGCAGCCTGGCGGGTTGAATGCGGGATGGTACGGCCGGAATGAATTGATGGGAAAGTAGGTCACGTACCACAAAGTGCACGGGACGGAATGAATAACGGGTGGCAACAAGAGCCACCCCTACGATAAAACCAATTATTGTCACGCATGGCGACTTTAGCCGCCATGCGTGACTTTTATATTAATGGTTACTGAATGACGTAAAATCCGAACTCGACATAGCGGGATTGCCCGGGCGAGAGGGTGAATACATATTGGCTGGGGGTGGTCATTGAGCCACCACCGGTGATCTTGACGCAGTAAGTGCCCGCCGGCAGCCCAGTCCAACTGAAGGTCTTTGCGCCAGTGTACCTGATGGCTCCCGAACAAGCGGCGTTCGGATATAAATAGACCACGATCGAGTAGATCGTTAGCGGTTCACCTGAATCCCGGTTGCCGTCGTTATTGCTGTCGTCAAAGGCGACCCCATTGATCGAGACTGGATCGGGTGCTGAAGTGGCTGTTGGTTCCGGCGTTGGTTCGGGAGTCGGCTCTGGAACGTAACATAGCCCTGGAATGGGGGTGGTGGCGTCAAAGCCATAGGTCTCCCGGCAGGTGTTATCCACCAGATTGAGGGCTTTGAGGGGATAGGTGCTGTGTGATTGGTAGGGTGAGCCGGCCTCGGATTCGGTGAAATTATCGTGCAGGTCAATCAGGGCGGGATCGAGCAGGCTTTCGGCGGCCCAAACACCCCAGACGAAAGTGCCCATGCTCACCAATGACTTCTTGAAGGCGAGCGTTACGGTTGAGGGAGTGCCGGTGCTAATCCTAGCCCAGGCGGCGTCCGGATCGTCCAGAACAGCGGATGAGAAGAGCACCTGGTCATAGCCATTCCCGGCGTAGCTGCTGTCGGGGCGCATGATGGATGAACCGCCCACGTCATTGTTGGTGTCGCGATAGACCCCGACACCGCCAATACTCCAACTGGTCGAGGTTGGATGGTCGGCAACCACCAGAAGGTCACCGCGGCCATCCCGATCTTCATCAATTTCAACACCATAAGCTGCTTGTAACCCGCCAGCGGGATTCTCGCCGGAAAGGGTGATGATAACGTAATAGAACGTGTTATCCGAGGAGATTTCCGTCTTGGTGATATCCACATCAGGGCGGTAGGCCATCTCATTTTCGGTGAACGGGCGTTCATACAGATTGGCGATGAAGTCATCGCCGCCGGTCACGTATCTATTACTGGCATTCCTGGTGGAATCGGTGTCATAGAACCACTTATAGATCCAGCCCGGCTCGCCGGGGATGTCTTCGTGATCCGGTTCCGTGGGTTCAACGGTTACTTCGGTTTCTTCGGTCTCCTCGCTGCTTTCTTCAGTCATAACAGCTTCTTCAGTTTCGGTTTCCCCCGCAGTCTGGCTTTCGGCGATGGCAGTCTGGGTTGCGGATAGGGCGACCATCGTCTGGGCAACGCTTTCCGACTCTGAGCCGCCTGTGCTGATGGTGAATTCGCAGGCTGATAACAGCAGTGAGAACAGGGTAAGCAGACATAATCCGACCAGCGTAGTTTTCTTCATAAACACCTCCTATTTTTTAAATCATTAAATACTCAAACAAGATGTACTGGTTTGATAAGGAACACAAACAGATCATGACTGAGATGAGGCTTATTGAATTGGATCACGCTTCAAAGGGGGAATATTGTTAAGCTTATTGTATATTAAAACGAATCGTCCCGGCAAGTTGTAAATATTTCAATTTCATCACATCGTGACAGGTGCCTGGGTGGATCAGGCAGCTTGATTGAGGTGGGTAAAATGAAAAATCCCCGAGACTCTCGGGGATTTGGGGGTGGATTTCTGGATCACCAGGTCTTGGTGACCTTGTTCAATCCTCGGGGTTGATCGACATCAAAGCCGCGGGTGTTGGCCAGATACATGCCAAACAACTGGCCGGGGATGATGGCTGAGATGGGGGATAGCCACTCGGGAACACCGGTGGGGAGCGAAAGCTGCTGATCCGCCAGTTTCAGCACGTCAGGTTCATCGCTGATCACGACCACTTCGGCCGCACGCTGCTGGATATGTTTGACCAGTGCTATCATTTCCGACGTCATTTTCCCACTGGGCGCAAAGACAAAGACCGGGAAACCCTGATCTACCAGGGCGACGGGACCATGCAGGAAATCAGCGCTGGAATACGGCTCTGCAATGGTATAGGTCAGTTCTTTGACCTTGAGAGCAAATTCAAAGGCTGAGGCGTAGTTATAACCCCGGCCGATCATCACGCAGTGGGACATATAGCGATAGCGTTCAACCAATCGGGCTACATGCTGCTCGATTGAAAATACTTGCTGAACCTGAGCAGGGAAGGCGGCCAGGTCTTCCACAAACCGGGGGAGCGGATTGAGCGCTGTGGAGAGTAAGGCCAGGGTAGTCAACTGGGTGGAATAGGTTTTGGTGGCAGCCAGGGATATCTCCTGCCCAGCCTGGAGGTCCAGAACGATGTCGGCGGCATTGCCCAGATCCGAATCCGGGATATTGGTGATTGC
>CAYUSC010000014.1:27765-30503 GCA_964447265.1 uncultured Candidatus Brevefilum sp. | reverse complement strand
ATGAAGACTGCGGGGATCACAATAATTCGTTTCATCAACCACCTGCCCATAAAAATAGAATACATGTTCTATACTGTAAAAAAAGTATAGCACAATCGTTCTAAAATTCAAGTGATTCGTGTATCCAACCTCTGTGAAACCCTGAATTGAAGTTGAATTCAAGGCTTTTTTTCGGTTAAGATTGAAATCAGATCATGATTAAGTTATTTTGCGATCACTCCCCCGGTTTGGCCAAGCTATACGACGCCCGCCAGGTACCTCTGGACGGCGTCGAGTTCTCGCCTTTCAATTCACCCAAACAAATTGAAGGGTTGCGATCAGCTTATCCGGGACTTCCATTTATGTTCCATGCCAGCAATGTTGGGCGGGTGCCCTTTTCCCTGCGAAAGCTGAGCCGTTATAACCGTGCCTGTTCGGAATCCAAATGGGTCTCGATTCATCTCGCCCTCGTGCCTGCCCTGGTTCTCTTCAGCGCGTTTCGGTTAGGCGTGGCTTTGCCGATGGCTGCGCCCGATCCATTGGAACGGCGTTTCATCCACCAGGTCAGGCGGCTTTCCACTAAAGTGAACCTGCCGCTGATCATCGAAAACATGCCCGCGACAACCTTGCTGAACAATCGCTTTGAATTGGATCCCGCAACCATCCGGCGGGTGTTGTCCACTTTGGATACCGGGCTGTTGTTGGATCTGGCGCATGCCCGGGTGGCGGCTGAATTTCAAAAAATGACAGTCGAGGATTATCTGTTGGAACTGCCTTTGGAACGGGTTCGTGAAATCCATATTTCCGGCGTTCGGGAGGTGGATGGGGTGCTGCGGGATGCGCATGAAACCCTGTGGGAGGCGGATTATGAATTATTGGCGTGGGTGTTGGAGCGGGTAAAACCGGAGGTGGTAACTCTGGAATATTTTCGGGAGGATCAGCAAGCCTTAAAGGAAATGTTGATCCGTCTGCGTGAATACCTTGAAGTTTATTCCCCCACTGAATAAAATGGAACCATGGATTCGTTGATCTATCCGATTGTGGTGTTTTTGGCGATGGCGGCCTGGGGCGGATTGCATTCCGTGCTGGCTTCCTTCACCGCCAAGCGTTTTGCGGAAAAAATATTCGGCCCAAAAGCGAGCCGGTATTACCGCCTGTTTTTTGTTATTGCCGCGGTGGTGACGCTGGTTCCCGTTATGGCGCTGCCAGTGCTCCTGCCATCCCGGCTGCTCTGGGTGATCCCTACCCCCTGGCTGTTCCTGACCTTGATCATTCAGTTCGTTGCGCTGGTCCTTCTGGTGGCGACGGCGCTTGAGACGGATGTGATGGTATTTGCCGGCATCCGGCAGGTGCTCCATCCAAATCTGCCATATGAAGATGAGTTGGTGGTCAAGGGATTCTACCGTTATGTGCGGCATCCCCTTTATTTCTTCAGCATCATTCTGTTCTGGCTGTTCCCCTATATGACCGACCTGACGCTGGCTTTTTTCCTGGCCGGGACGCTTTATTTCCTGATTGGCACGATTCCGGAAGAAAGCAAGCTATTGGAGACTTTTGGCGAGGCTTACCGCCAATATCGCCGGGAAGTCCCCTGGATGATTCCCCGATTTAGAAAGAATAAGAAATAACAGATTAGCTGACAGGTGTCAGGTCAAAAGGCACGCCGGCGGATTCGCCTGCTTGCCTGAGGGACTCTACCACTTCCACCATCAACGGCACTCCTTCGCGCTGATATTTCTCAGTCAACTCAAATTCCTTTTCGCCGTGAATGAAGACCCGGTCCTGTCCGGGCATCTTGGGAGTGGCTTTGAGGGCCCGGATGTAATCGTCCATATCCTGTTTAAATTCATCCACCGGGCGGAAATTTTCGATTTTGATCGCCGCAAAGAAGTGGCCTACATCGGCATGGCGATCATTGGAGGGCTTTCCCACACCCCGGCCATAGGCAGCCCCGGAAAGGACACCGGACAACAAATCGACCAGCAGAGAAAGGCCGTAGCCCTTATAGCCGCGCAGTTCTGCCGGGCCGCCCAAAGGCAGCAGCGAACCGCCGTGGGTCACAGCCGCGGGGTCTTCGGTCAGGTCGCCTTCAGCATTGATCCCCCAACCAAGGGGGATGGACTGCCCCGCTTTTTCATAGACGCTGACTCTGCCCAATGGCACGATACTGGTGGCCATATCCAGCACATAAGGGCGTTCCTTCCCGGCCGGGACCGCGACCGCGATCGGGTTAGTGCCCAGTTCGGAGCGTGCCCCGAAGGTGGGCGCAACCAGAGGCTGGCTGTTGGTCAGGCTGATACCGATCATATCCTCGGGCAGCGCCATCATGGCGAAGTAGCCGGCGATGCCATAATGGTTGCTGTTGCGGACCGTGGTGATCGCCAGGCCGGCTTCATCCGCTTTTTCAATGCAGCGCGACATCGCCCGATAGGCCACAACCTGGCCCAAGCCATTGGCGCCATCTAGGGCAAGCGTGGCAGGGGCTTCGCTGATGACTTGGATGGGCGAAAGAGGGTCAATCTGCTTTTGCATGAGCCGGTCGCCGTAATAGGAATGTAGCCGGATCACACCGTGGGAGTTCACGCCTCGCAGGTCAGCCGAAACCAGCACATCCGCCGCGATCCTGGCATCAATCTCAGGGACATCCATCGCCCTGAAAAATCGGATGACATAGTCCTTTAGCGCTTCGACATTGTATGAAAGGGTCTTGAACATGGTGCTCCTTGGCGGGCGAGACTGGTTTTGAGGATATTATAGCC
>CAYUSC010000014.1:22384-27665 GCA_964447265.1 uncultured Candidatus Brevefilum sp. | reverse complement strand
GCCTTCAAGGGGAGGGGTGCCCCGGTTAATCTCCGCGTGCTATAATTACATCACCTTTTGTAGAGAAGAAGAGTTATGATACCGAAAATTTTTGCCCACCGAGGCGCTAATGCCGATGCGCCTGAAAATACGATGGCTGCTTTCCAACTTGCTCTGGACCTGGGGGCGGACGGGATTGAGTTGGATGTCATGCTGTCCAAAGACCATGAACTTGTCGTCATCCATGATGATACCGTGGACCGCACCACGAATGGGTCCGGTTCGGTGCAGGATCTCACCTTAGCCGAACTTAAAGCCCTGGATGCCGGTAATGGCGAGCGGATCCCAACCCTGGATGAAGTCCTGACGCGGTTTGGGGGTAAGTTCCAGATCAATATTGAACTGAAAAATTACAGCACCCTCTTTGATTCACTCCCGGTGGATGTTGCCCAACTGGTCAGCAAACATCATATGGAAGATTCCGTGCTGATATCATCCTTCAACCCGTTTAACTTTCCCCGCTTCCACCGGTTGTTGCCGAATGTACCGATCGGTATGCTAACCTTCCCCGGTAAAGCGAGGTTCTTTGCTTATCGCTTTTTCCGCTATAATGCACTCAACCCCTATTTTAAGGATGTGGATGAGGACCTGGTTCAGCGCTATCATGCCAAAGGCATGAATGTGAACGTCTGGACCGTGGACGAAGCCGCGGATATTCGGCATATGATCAAGCTGGGTGTTGATATCATCATCACCAATAATCCCAAACGGGCGATGACCGTTCTGGAGTCGCTGAAGTGAGGATCAAGAAGTCCTTTTGGCGCATTTTCCTCATGCTGGTTTTCCTGGTTGCCAGCCTGGGCAGCGCGCCGGTTCAAGCCAATCCCACCGCTGCCGCGGAATCAATCCTGCAGGAACTGACCCCCGAAGAAAGGGTCGGTCAGCTTTTTCTTGTGGGGTTTGATGGCTCCATTCTGGAGATGGGATCGCCGATCTATGATCTGATCGTCAACCACCACATCGGGGGCGTGGTCCTTTTGGCTGAGAACAATAACTTCACCTCGGATGACACCTTGAATCAGGTAAAGACGCTGATCAATGACCTGCAAACCATTGAGTGGTCCGATGCCAACCCGGAAACGGATCCTGAAAACCCGGATGAGACCTCGGCATCGGCTTATGTCCCGTTGATGGTCGGCATTTCGCAATCCGGAAATGGGGCGCCGGGCGATCAACTCCTCAATCAACTGGTCTATTCCCCTTCCCAGATGGCGCTTGGCGCTACCTGGGATGCGGACCTTGCCATGCAGGTGGGTGAAAACCTGGGCAGTGAATTAAGCTCGTTGGGATTCAACCTTTTTATCGGGCCGAGTCTGGATGTGCTCGAAACCACAAGCGGGGAGGCGGCCGGTTATATCGGGGTCAACACCTTTGGCGGTGATCCCTATTGGGTCGGTGAACTGGGGCAGGCCTATATCAGCGGCCTGCATACCGGAAGCGATAATCGATTGCTGGTCGTTGCCCAGAATTTCCCTGGTACGGGCAATTCGGACCGCTCGCCGGAGGATGAAGTCGCCACGGTGCGCAAATCCCTCGAGCAGCTCACTCAGATAGAACTGGCGCCATTCTTCTCGGTCACCAGCCTTGGGGTGGATGACCCCGGCCGGATTGACGGTGTGATGGTCTCGCATATCCGCTATCAGGGCTTCCAGGGCAATATCCGGGCGACCACCAAGCCAATCAGCTTTGACTCAAACGCCTTGCAGCAGATCATGGCTCAACCTGCCCTCGAAAATTGGCGCTCGCAGGGCGGGGTGATCATCAGCGACAACCTTGGCAGCGGCGCCGTCAGGCGTTTTTATGATCCCACAGGTGAGAGCTTTGATGCGGTTCAGGTTGCCCGTACGGCTTTCCTGGCCGGCAACGACATGCTCTATGTCAATAATCTGGTGGGTTCCGGCGAAGCGGATGCTTACGCCACCATGCTTTCCATTGTAGAGTCCTTTGTCACGAAATACCGGGAAGATTCGGCCTTTGCCCAACGGGTGGATGCCTCTGTACTGCGAATCCTCGAGATGAAACTGGGAATCTATGGTGAGTTTACCCAGGAAAGCGTTTTTCAGGAGGTGGACGGCCCCACCCTGACGGAAATTCAGAGTGTCAATTTTGATGTGGCGCAGGAGGCTGTGACGTTGATCAGCCCCAGCCTGTCTGAAATGGATTCAGTATTGCCCTCGCCGCCTTCCCGCTATGAGGACATTGTCATTTTTACGGACGTGCGCACGGATTATCAATGTGATGGCTGCGCGCCGATGAACCTTTTGGATACCGGTTCGCTGGCCAGTTCATTGGTCAGTTTATATGGCGCTCAGGCCGGTGGACAGCTTCTTCAGAATAATATTTCGTCTTACACTTTCTCGCAATTGAGCGACATGTTGGGAAATGTGGACTCCAGCGTTAATCAGTATGTCTCATCAGCATTAAGGAATGCCGAATGGGTGGTTTTCAATGTCCTGGATAACACGGAGGACTACCCCTCCTCCGGCATTTTATTGGAGATCCTGGAAAACAGGCCTGACCTGCTGACGAATAAAAAAGTCATCGTTTTTGCATTGGATTCACCCATTTATCTGGATGCGACCAATATTTCCAAGGTGACTGCCTACTATGCGCTTTATAGCAAGCTGCCATCCTTCGTGGATGTGGCTGCCCGGGTGCTGATGCAGGAAATCACACCTCTGGGCGCATTACCTATCTCATTGAATGCTGTTGGCTACGATCTGATCTCAATAACCGCGCCGGATCCGGATCAGATCATCCGGTTGAGCTTGGTGACGCCGGAAGTATTGCCGGAAGTATCCGTTCTCGTGATGACCCCTGAACCAACCATTGGTGTGGAGCAGACGCCCACGCCGAATTTCACGGTCGGGGATACCATCACCATTCAAACCAGCTCGATTCATGACCATAATGGTCATATCGTCCCGGATGGGACGGTTGTGCGTTTTAATTTCATCATCTCGAATGAATCGGCGATTACCCAGCAGTATGAGACGACCACAACGAGCGGCATCGCCTATTTTAGTTACCGGATTGAGGCGGCCGGCAGTCTGCAGGTCAGTGCCAGCAGTGAGCCTGCCACCCAATCGGATACGCTGACAATCAATATCGCTTCGGATGGCAGTTCGTCCGTTTACTCGATTTCACCAACGCCCCAGAACACGCCGACGCCCACTGAAGCGCCGGTTGCCACGCCCACCGAATCCGCTGCGGAAGAGGCGGCAGAAGCCCTTCGGATTTCCGGTTATCCCACACTGGGCGAATGGGCTTTGGGCATCATGGTGATCGGTCTGGGCAGTACATTGGCCTTCTTTGGGGGAAGGATCTGGTGGAAGACGCCCCGTTGGGCGCTCCGTTCAATGCTGGCGGCCCTGATCGGCGGCTTGTTATCCTACTCTTACCTCAACCTGGGGTTGCCGGGCACGCAGCAGTGGGTTTTGAAATCCGGCACTGCCTTTGTGGTGGAAGTGGTGGTGGTGGGGATGATGCTGGGGTGGATTGGCGCGCTGATCTGGTGGATGCGGACGGATGGACGTTATCCCGGCCGGTATCCAAAATAACACCGCGAGATTTTGCGGCCTAGTTCCTATTGGAAAATAAAATTGAAATGGGGTTAGAAGTTGCGCAGAATGGTCAGCAGCAGGCTGATGACCATTAACCCGCTGGCAACGTAAATCAACGCGCGTTCCGGCGTTTCGATCAAGCGGGGTGGGAAGCGCATGCTGTTGCGGAAGGGTTGGGTGATGGGGGCGTCTTCGATGAAGAGCGCTTTCAGGAAAGTGTCGATATCCTCAGGCCGGTCTTCGGGATGGAGGGCCAGTGCCCAATGGACGGCGCGTTCGGTGCGCACGCTCACATCGGGGTTGATCTGCCGGATGGGGGTCAGTGTGCCGGGTTTGAGGAAGCGGTCGCGGACATTGACCGGGGCTTCATTGGTCAGCAGGTGATAGAGGGTCCCGCCAAAGGCATAGATATCGCTGCGGGCGTCGGTGTGGCCGGAGTCGCCGCCGTATTGCTCCAGGGGGGTATAAAGCGCCGTACCCTGACCTTGCAGGATCGTGATGGTGACTTCACCCGGAGCCAGGGTTTTGACCAGGCCGAAATCCACCAGTTTGACCAGCCCGGTGGGGGTGACTTTGAGATTGCTGGGTTTGATATCCCGATGGACGATCGGGGGATCCTGGGTGTGGAGGTATTTCAGGGCGTCCGCCAACTGGCTGGCCCAATCGAGGACCTCTTCTTCGGGCAGGAAAGTGTCGTTTTGCCGGGCTTCCATCATCAATTGGCGCAGGTCTTTCCCGGGGACATAGTCCATCACCAGGTAATCGTGATCGGCAATCGAGAAGAAATCGGAAACTTTTGGGAGATTGGGATGATCCAGCCGGGCCAGGACGGTGGCTTCGCGTTGAAATTGATTGCGGGCTTCCTGCAGCATTTCTTCGGGGAGGGCGCGGTCATATTCCACCTCTTTAATAGCACAGAGGCGGCCTTCCAGGCGCATATCTTCAGCAAGGTAGATACACCCCATTCCACCCTGACCAATGCTCTTTTTTACCTGGTACCGTTCATGAAGTAGCGTACCAGCCTTCATCGGGACTGGCATAGTGTCTAACCTCAAAAAACAACTTTCCGACCCATACGAACGGGGTCACTGCGGGTTTCGCGATCTGGATTTCGGCGTAAAGACCGCGATTCTGGCACCGGGAATGCCTCGGACGATAGTGCTAGCAGCTTTGATAAAGGCAGTTCCCGGTCGCCAGAATACAATAATGATTTTACCAGAGAAGGGATATTAAGGAAGCTGTCCGGGGGGTGTCAATCATCCCTGAATCCGCCTGATTCGGTTGGTTTAAAATATGATTTAAATAAGCATCGATGCTATTATTAGGGTGAATTGGTCATAGAACGGGAGGATGGATTTGAAAACTCTGAATCAACAGATTGATGACTATACTGATTTGGTCCGGCAAGGCGATCTGCCGGCCGCCTATCAGGGGATCATGGACTTCATGGGACGGCTTCGCACCCAATTCGCAGCCGCCGAATCGGCATTTGAAGTGGGCGGGAGCCTCTATCAGGGATATCTGGATATGACCTATTTTTCTCTGAATACCGCAATGCTGAAGGAGAAGGGGCTGAAGATCGCGGTGGTCTACCTTCATGACAAGAAGGCATTTGAGGCCTGGCTTTCCGCCCGGAATCGGACCATCCTGAGCGATTTTCGGGCTGTCTTTGCTGATGC
>CAYUSC010000014.1:19842-22284 GCA_964447265.1 uncultured Candidatus Brevefilum sp. | reverse complement strand
AATGGAATATCATTGACGGACGTGGTAAACTTTATGGGCACTGGAGAACTTACTGAATGAATAAAATGATGAGAGTTATTTATCCCTTTACTGCTATCGTCGGCCAGCAGCGCATGCGCCGAGCTTTGATCCTGAACGCGATCGATACCCGCATCGGCGGCGTGCTGATCCGCGGTGAACGCGGTACGGCCAAATCGACTGCCGCGCGGGCCTTGGCTGCTTTATTGCCCCCCGTTGAAGTTGTGAAAGATTGCCGCTTTGGCTGCGATCCCCACAGCCCGATCACCTGGTGTACCGAATGCCGGGAACGCTTCGCCCATGGCGAAGAAATCCCCGTTGAAACCCTCCGCACGCCTTTTGTAAACCTGCCCGTTTCCGCCACCGAAGACCGTGTGGTCGGCACCCTGGATATTGAAAAAGCGATCCAGAAGGGTGAACGGCATTTTGAGCCGGGCGTTTTGGCTTCCGCCAACCGGGGCTTGCTTTATATTGACGAAGTCAACCTGCTGGATGACCATGTTGTGGATGTCCTGCTGGATTCCGCCGCGATGGGGATGAATATTGTGGAGCGTGAAGGCATTTCCTTTGCGCACCCCGCCCGTTTCATCCTGGTGGGCACGATGAACCCCGAAGAAGGCGATCTGCGACCGCAGCTTTTGGACCGTTTTGCCCTCTCTGTGGATATTCAGGGCATCCTGGATCCCCGCCAGCGGGTTCAGATCATGGAACGCAATATCGCCTTTGAAACGGACCCCGAAGCCTTCCGCGAGGAATGGCTGCCGCAGGAACAGGAAATTTCCGCTCAGATTGCCGCCGCTCGTAAGCTGGTGGATAAGGTGACTTATACCACCCGTGACCTGCTGGTGATTGCTGACCTGACCTCCCGGATGCAGGTGGACGGTCACCGGGCAGACCTGGTGATCCTCAAAGCCTCCCGGGCGCATGCCGCCTTTGAAGGCCGGAATGCGATCAGCCCGCGTGATATTGCCCTGGCCGCCGAACTGGCCCTGCCGCATCGGGTCAAGGCTGGCCCCTTCCGCCATTCGGAGATGGGCATCACCCAGTTGGAGGAGCAGATCGAACAGCTCAAAGGCGCTGCCTCTGAAGGCGCATCCGTTGAGGATGAGCAGCAGCAGGAAAACCAGTCCGAGGGCGATTCCGATCAAAAAAAAAGTCAGTCTCCCCCCGAATCGAGCTTAGCACCGAACCCGTTGGACCCGAGTCCGTAGAGCCTGCCAAGCAGGACCTCTTCCATGACGCCACCGCCCATTGGTGGGATGGCGGCCAAAAGGTCAATACAGGCGAGACCTTTGAGCCGCGCCGTCTGGATACCCCCCTCGATAATATGATGCGCCGCCATGGCGGCCGCCGGTCACAGACGCAAACCGACCGCAAGCGCGGCCGTTATATCCAATCCCGTCCGGCCAATGGCAAGGCGGATGACCTGGCTTTTGACGCCACCTTGCGCGCTGCCGCACCTTTCCAGAAAGCGCGGGAAGAGATGCGGGAGAATGTGGCCTTTGCTGTGCGCCGGGAGGATTATCAGAAGAAGGTCCGGGTTCGCCGGGCTTCCAACCTGATCCTGTTTCTGGTAGATGCATCCTGGTCGATGGCCGTGGCGGAACGGATGGCGGCCACCAAAGGTGCGATCCTCTCCCTGCTCACCGACGCCTATCAACGCCGGGACCGGGTGGGCCTGATCGTATTCCAGAAGGATCGGGCTACCCTTGTTTTACCCCCAACCAACTCCGTATTGCTGGCTCAGCGCGCCCTGGCGGATATTCCCGTGGGTGGGAAGACGCCTCTCAGTGCTGGGTTGTCTATGGCGCTGGAGGTGATCAAGCGTGAAAAGATGCTCCACCCGGATGTGGTGCCGCTGTTGATCGTTCTGACCGATGGGGCCGGGAATGTGGCGCTGAGCAGTGGTTCCCCCCTCGAGGAAAGCCAGAAAATTGCCGAACAGATTGCCGAAGAGGATATTCGGTCCGTGGTGATCAATATGGAGCATGCCGCCTTTGACCAGGGCCTGGCCGAGACGCTCGCCAATCATCTGGAAGCGCCCTGCTATACGCTGGAAGAGCTGCGTAGTGAGACCCTCTACCGGGCGGTACAGAATGAGATCTATTATGGCCCCGGCAGCGGCGCAGCGAAAAATGGAGAAGCGGAAAAATCGTAGGATACTATGTAGGGTGTGCTCCGGTTTTGAGCGCACCAAACCGAAAAATATGCAGGTCACGTATGGAGAGGCCAAAGGTCGAACCTACGTGACTTTTTTTATGCTTTTTCATCTACCCCCTGGCGGGGGCTTCGTCACTCCGTTCCTCGGGGGAAGGGACGGGGTAGGGGTTATTTAATTCCACAATTTGCGTAAGATGATGTGGGCTTTTTATCACACACTCTTGTCATTGCGAGGAGCATCCAGATGATGCGACGAAGCAATCT
>CAYUSC010000014.1:1921-19742 GCA_964447265.1 uncultured Candidatus Brevefilum sp. | reverse complement strand
TATCACACACTCTTGTCATTGCGAGGAGCATCCAGATGATGCGACGAAGCAATCTCCTTTGCAAATCATTTTTCTTTATTTCCAAATCTGAGATTGCTTCGTCACTTCGTTCCTCGCAATGACAAGGAGAGTGAAAGGATGCAAGGTGAAGGATTGACACGTGCGCTTCGCGTCAGTGACCTACAAAACTACGTGATTTTTTGTCACGCTGGAAGAATGACCCCCATTGTCTTGTCATTGCGAGGAAGCATCCGCAGGATGCAACGAAGCAATCTCCTTTGCTAATCATTTTTCTTTATTTCCAAATCTGAGATTGCTTCGTCACTTCGTTCCTCGCAATGACAAGGAGAGTGAAAGGATGCAAGCGAATGATTGTCAAGTGCGCTGGGCGGCACGTGACCTACAAGACTACCTGACTTATTTTGTCACGCTGGAAGCGTGACCTACAAAAAACAAAAACTACCCTGAAATTACTCAGGGGAGTTTGTTATTCCTTGATATGTCCGTTTACTTCGCCTCATAAACCTCAACATCCGGGAAGAACTGCCGTAACGTGCCCGCGACCCAGCCTTGCAGCGTGGCGGGAGAAAGGGGACAGTCTTCACAGGAGCCGCCCAGCCGCACATACACGGCATTGCCTTCAATCCGGTCCAGCTCAACCGAACCGCCGTGATATTGTTCGATGTAGGCGTTCAGCTGGGCGATCAGAGCGGTGATCTTTTCTTCAACGGGATTGTCTTGTTCCGTCATGAGGTGCTCCTGAGTAAAGTCGGTTGCCAACATCATAACATAAAGCCGATGTGAACGCAAAATGGGAAAGATGAACTCTAAAAGTTGAACAACCGGCGCGTTATCAGGCATTTTCTAATGCTTCTGTGGGGTGATCGTCGGGTAAGTGCAGGTCAAGCGTCAAGTACGCGGGAATGAATTTGGCTATACTAAAATCATAGAACGTTTCAAAAGAATAAAGAAAGAAACAAACTCCCTGACGAAAACCGGGCCGGCGTACCCGGTTTTCATCATTTAAAATCTATCCACAGCTTACCCACAGGTTTTTCAGGGAAATTCCCTTGTTTTTTCAACACTTTTCCACAGTTTTTCGCTAGTTATCCACAGGCTATCAAGAATCCATGATTTGTGAGACCAGGTCGTTGGTCAGTTCCACCGTCAGTCCATCTGGAGCAAAGTGCCAGATCACCTGGGCGAAGCGGTCTATGAAATATTGGTCGTGCGCAATTGCCAGGATCGTGCCATCGAATTCACTCAGCGAGGCCTCAAAGGCTTCCCGCGAGGGCAGGTCGAGGTGGTTGAGCGGCTCATCCAGCAGGAGGAAGTTGCAGTGTTGCGCCACCAGCAGCGCCAGCATCAACCGCGACCGTTGCCCAAAGGACAGCGTCGCCACCGTTTGGAAGACCTCGTCTCCGGCAAACAGGAAGCGGTGCAAAAAGGTGCGCGCCTCGCTGTGGTTGCCCATATCCGGGAGGGTCTGAATGGTTTCCAGCACGGTTTTGGTCGGGTCCAGCATTTCCTGTTCCTGCGAGAGGTAACCGGGATGTACGCCCACGCCGAACTGGTAGCTGCCATCCAAAGGCGGCGTTTCGCCCAGCAGGGTTTTGAAGAGGGTGGTCTTCCCGATGCCGTTTGGCCCCACCAGGGCGATCCGCTGGCCGAGGGTGACCGTTTGGGTAATCGGCGGCAGAAGAGGATCCCCGTCATAGCCAATGCTGAGGCGGCTCAGGGTCAGGGCGATCTGGCCGCTTTGGGGAATTTCGGTGAAGTGCATCCGCATTTCCCAGGCTTGGGAAGGTTTCTCCAGTTTGCCTTCACCTTCGAGAAAAGTCACCCGTTTTTCAAGGTTTTTCGCGCGCTGGACTGTGCCCTGTGACCTGTCGGCAAAGAACCCCGCGCTGAAGCCATCGGTCTTGGTTGGGTCGGCTTTGCCGCCTTTATGGAACTTGGCCTGGTCGCGCACGCTGCGGGCGGCCTTTTTCAAGCGCCTGATCTCGTCCTGCTGGTCGGTGTAGGCTGTCATGGCTTCTTCGAATTCCCGGGTTCGGCAGGCCTGATAATCGGTGTAATTGCCGGGATACTCTCGGACGCCGTCGCCGATCGGCGGGAAGGCAATCACTTTGTGGATCACCGCGTCGAGGAACGCCCGGTCATGGGATACCAGCAGAATGCCGCCCTGATAGGAAAGCACCCAATCCTGCAGCCAGATGCGCATTTCTAAGTCCAGGTGATTGGTCGGCTCATCCAGCAGGAGCGCCTGCGGACCTTCCAGCAGAACCCCAGCCAGGGCCAGCCGCACCTTTTGCCCGCCGCTCAGGGTTTCGACGGCAGTTCCCTGGGGAATCTCAAGCAAGTCAAAGCCTTCCAGGATGGATTTGCGAGTGCCTTCCATTTCCTGCGCCTGGGCAAGGTCTTTGAGGGTCCGGTCGTATTGGGCTGCCAGGGCGGGGTCGTCGGGCTGACGAGTGAGCGCCTGGCTGATCTCTTCCAACGCCGTCAGGGTCTGTTGAAGATTGGAGGCGAATTGGTTCAGATAGCCGCCCACGGTCTCGTCCGGGGCAAATTCAATTCCCTGCCGCAGGTAGCCGATCCGAAGATCAGAAGGATGATAGATGACCTGGCCGGAATCGGCCTGCTCGATTCCCGCGATGATGTTCAGCAGCGTGGATTTGCCGCAGCCATTGGGGCCGACCAAAGCGGCGCGCTCGCCTTTATTCAAACTGAAATTGATGTTTCGGAGGACGGGGTTCAGTCCGTAACTCTTGGAGAGATGATGAATGGTAAACACTACAACCTGCTTTCTTAAAAGAAAAAACCCAGGGAAAGCCCTCGGTTAAATACGACCTCACCGGATGGTGACTTTCCTAAAAAACTTAAGAATTTAGCGGTTGAAGCGAATCACTCACAACTCCTTGATAGTGGACGTTGGTTAAATTATAACGGAAAAACGAGCTGAGGGAAACCCCACGATATATTGAAGGGCTTTCCTGCGATTAATCTCCCCTTGACCCGAATATACTATAATAATGACAGGTGCGAATTTTATAAAATTGCATCCCTCTTGCACCGGATGGATGATTTGGGCGAGTTCATCTATGGAAAATAGCGAAAAAGAATACCCACTGCTTTTTGCACAATCCGGTCCCCTGGAAGGCCAGCGCTGGCAGGTTAAGTCGGATATCCTGTTGGGGCGTGATTCGGAATGCGATATCGTGATCCCCCTGCGTCAGGTATCCCGGCACCATGCCCGGATATCCCCGACCGCTGAAGGTGTGCTGTTGGAGGATCTGGACAGCAAAAACGGCACTTACCTCAATGGTGCCTTGATCAAAGAGCGGGAGCTGCTGGTGGATGGCGATGAGCTACAAATCTCGTTGGCCCAGCATTTTATTTTCCTTAGCTCGGATGCCACTATGCCATTAGAGGGACTACCGCTGGAGATGATAAAACGGCGGCTCCGGGTCGATATTGGAGCACGCCGTATTTGGGTTTTGGATGTTGAGGTGGACCCGCCGTTATCGGCTTCGCAGTTCAACCTGCTGCAGGTGCTTTTTGAGCAGCCCGGTGAAGTGGTCTCTCGCCCCAAGGTGATTGACGCCGTTTGGAGCCAGGCTGCGGAAGGCGTTTCCGAGCAGGCATTGGATGCCCTGGTTCGCAGGCTGCGGGATCGGCTGGCGGAGATTGATCCCGATTGGGAGTATGTCGTCACCGTCCGCGGTCACGGCCTTCGGTTGGATAATCCGCCGCTCTAAGCGCTGCAGCCTTATTCAGCGGCAGGCGCACTTTCCAGGTTTCTTTTCATCGTAAAACGTAAAGCCAGGCGATAGATCTGCTGAAGTTTTTCAGCGGCCGCTTCGCGTCCCTGCTGTTGGCTGGTCTGGTTCATCAGGTTTGACATGAAGGACATAAAGTCGTCCGTGATCTCGTCGGCGTTGTCTTCCAGCAGTTTATTGATCGCGGCTTCATCTTCGGCCTGGATCAGGGCTTCAATCAGTTCCACATTGGCGCCGGGAGCGCTGACCTTTTGGATGGCACTGGTGATAGCCTGGAGTTTCTTGAGCTGAGCTTCATCGTTGGCGCTGCGGGCTGCCTGGATCCGCTTGCGCAGGACTTCCAGAAATATCTCGTTGATGGCTGGCAAGGCCTGCAGGGTCGCCTCTTCGATATTTTCCTGATTGAGGATTTCATCCATCAATTCAGAGGAAATTTGTTCCTGCTCTTTGATGGCCTCGTCAATTTCATGGGTCATTTCCAGCAGGTTATCTCGCAGTTCGTTGAGATGGGCCTGCTCTTCTTTTTCAGAGTGTTGGATGCGGTCGGTGAGCAGCTCAAAGAAGGCATAATCCAGACCGCCGCGGGCCATACCCACCAGGGTGGCCAATTTGACCTCATTATCGGCTGCGTCCACGATCATATCCAGCAGTATCTCGCGGGTCAAACCGGATTTACTGGCCTCTTCCAGCGCCTGAATGGCGGATTGCTGGTCCTGAGCCTGTTTGAGGAGCTGTTGACCGTAATCTGTGTTTTCCAGTAATTGCTGTTGTAATCCTGCCAGAATATTGGCGCTTTCTTCTTCACCGGAAGCGGCGGCGCTTTGGATCAGCCGCTGGAGCATCATCAACATCTGTTCGTCAACCAGGGCTTCTTCCTGCCGGATTACTTCCGGACGAGATTCAGGAGAGGTTCCGGCCAGCCGTTGGAGGAGGTTCAGTCGTTTTTGCTGTTCTTCCAGCATCTCAGGTGTGATACCATCACCTTCGAGGATCCGTTCGACTAGGCGCTGTTTGGTCAGCATGGTCTCGGGTTTCAGCAGATAGGCTTTGCGCTGTTCCATCGGCAGTGAATCCATCACCTTTTTAATCATAGGTCCGATCATTCTTTCCTGCTCGTTGACCGGGACGTTCAGGGATGGCGGAAAGAAGGTGAGCAGGAGTTCTTTGGAGGGGTCATGATAAACGATCGGCTGCGGCACTTCGCCATGATAACCGCAGTTGGGGCATTGGACGTGGTTATAGGCGCCGGAAAGCAGGATTTGTTTGGCCTGGGGGTTCTCTCCAAGATCAAAAAGCCGGGTGATCTCCGCAGTGACGGGCTGCCGGCATTGGGGGCATTGGACGGTTGTTCTTGTCATAAGATTGTTTCACTTTCTGATCAATGATTTCCAAAGATTGCATTATACCATTTCAGTCATGGTCAAATTTTGACCATATGATGATTAATCAATGGTACCTGTAAATTCTAAGAAGTCTATAAGAGAAATTTTCCGGGCCGGGTTGAACATGGTATGATAGATTGAGTTATTACTATTATCAAAAGTATTGTGAAAAAATACAGAAGTCTCCTATTCCTGATAACACTCATCACCCTGATTGCGGGGGCAGGTTTTTCGGGTTCGGCCGCCGCAGCATCGCAGGTCATTTTTGATTCCGTCGAGGTGGGGCTTTGGCCGGAACGATCGGGACAGTCTGTTTTTGTCAGTTTGGATATATTGCTTTCATCCGATGTTTCTTTGCCGCAGGTGCTGGTGATGCAGGTTCCAAATACGGCCGTGATCGAATCCCTGAGAATTGTTGACGAACGCGGTTCCGTGCAGCAAGCAACCTGGGAGGAGACCGGCGGGGAGATTTGGAAAGATGTTGAATTCACCGCCACAGCCATCAATATCCTGATGGAGTACTCCGATCCGACATTGGTGTTTTTTGATCAACTGAGGACCTATAACTTCTCCTGGAACGCCAGCTATTCGGTCAATAATTTAGTGATTTCGGTTCGCCAACCGTATGGCGCTGGCGATCTCATCACCCATCCTGATTCGGATATTACGGAGGGGTGCTGCACTCAGGTCGTAAACGCCGGCAGGGTGGGAGCCGGGGCTTCCTTTGATCTTACCTTCCATTATGTCAAGGATTTGGAAAATACGGATTATCAGGCATTGAACGTCTTGCCTGTGTCGACCATTGACGAGAATACTGAAGGCCGGACGATCCTGCCCTCAACGGTTGTGGTTTGGTTGTTGGCTGTGGCTTTGGTGTTGATTTTATTGGTGGGTTTCTATTACTGGTGGTATCAGCGCCGTTATATCAACGAGGAAAGAGCAGGGACGGACCGCTGGTTGATGCGGCGGTCGGAACAAAAGGCCATTTTCTGCCATGAATGCGGCGGCCGATCTCAACCGGGAGATGGCTTTTGCCGAAACTGCGGTACGGAGCTGCGAAAGAAAGAATAGCAGGTAATTGAATGTTTCAGGGGGCGATCTGGAAGGTTTCCGTCAGTAGATAACCAAATCCGGGGGCTTCTTCCCCGCGATAAGTCTCAATAATGACCTTTTCACCTTGCACGGTGACGATCAGGAAAGTGCCGGGTGAAGGCGCAGCCCGCGTGCCCATCGCCTGACCGGCTTCGATTTGCCATACCCCTTCGATTTGAACGGCGCTGTAATTATGGGTATGCCCGCAGAAATAGGCGATCACCCCTTTTTCCTGAAGTAACTGCCAAAATTGATCCCTGGCCTGGCGATATTCATCCAGGCTTTCATAGAGATGGCTGGTCAGGCCGGTCTGGTCATCCGGCTGGGGATAGGCAGGCTCGTGCCCGAAAACGAAGATCAGTTCCTGTTCGGTGGCTTCCAGGTCGGCTTTCAACCAGTTATAAAGGGTGTCGGTGATGCTGCCGTCAATTCCCCAGGGGGACTCCGCCGTGCAATACACATTCAACATCACAAAATGGGCGTTTTGATAATCAAATGAGTAAGTTGTATGGGGGCAGGAGTCCGGCCCCTGATTGACGAGATTGGGTTCTGCGGCGCCGTTCGGGTCGTAATCATAATCCCGCAGGAAGGCGTAATCGCTGGCGCCGAAATCGTGATTGCCGGGAAGGGGATACCAGAGGTAATCCTCACCGAGAATCTGGTCAATGGTCCAGCGGGTATCCGCGGCGGGAATCACGTCCCCGGTGCTGATCATGAAATCCCCCGGCCCATATTGCTTGAGATAACCCAGCAAGCCAGCGAAGAAATTGGGATAGTCGATGTATACCCGGCCGGATACTTCTGACATGTCGGTCGTGACTGAAAAACTGAATGAGGGGATTGGGGTCGAGGTCTGGGTGGGCGTGGATGTTTGAGTGGGCGCGGCGCTTGGGCTGGCCGTGGGATGCAAGGTTGGTGATGGTGAGGGGGTGGGCGAAGCGGTCGGCGCAACGGGCGCGCAGACTGCCAGGAGGAGCAATAAAACGGAGGAGATACCGGTAAGAAGTCGTTTCATAGGATTTATTGTATCGGATGGGAGGATAAGTCGGAAGAACGAACCATTTTCAATATACGCTAGGCGCCGCAATTGGAAATAAAAAGGACGGGTACAAGACCCGCCCTTATGGCTTCGAGGTATTTGCGATCTAAGGATACCATTGGGCGCCGAATCGGTTTAACGCTTCCGTCTTTGCCTTATCCGACACAGGCCATCGCCAGGATTCAAAAAGGCCGGTAAGATTTTTGTTTTCCACAGCGGACGCCGCCAGAATAAAATTATCAACGGCATCCTGGGTTGTGCTTGCGTTTGGTCGGTTGCCAACTTCCTTCCATAAATGGCGGATAAAAGATTCACCAAAAATATCCGTCAGTTTGAAGAGGAATGAAGCGAACAGGTCCGTTGAACCGAGGCCCATGTAATTGCTTGGAGCAACGCCAGCCCTTAATGTATTATTCCAGTTTAAGGATGGGTCGGCCATGTATTTATCGAACAACCCTCTGACTTCGCTTTCAAATTCAGAAAATTCGTATGAATGGAATGGGCCGCCCTCAGCACCTGCGTAATCCATCGACATGAAGCGCATAAAAACGGCATACCCGGTGGTGATGGACCAGGAGAGATCGGAACCTTTATATTCAATCTTGCTTTCATAGAACCAGAAATTACGCCCCAATTCATAAAAGACAATCTGGTCGTATTGATTATTGTTCAATACCCCGTAATACAGGTCTTCGAAATAGGGGTCCATGATCTCAATCCCGGTATATCCCAGGTAGCCGCAACCCGAGCCGCAGGTATCCGCTACCTGAGCGATGGACGCCAGTCCGTCATACTTGTAATACAGGATCGGTTCCCGGCCTGTGGTTATTGCATAGTATTCATAGGCCGCATCTATCGTATCCACAATTTTATAGATCGTCATGCCATCGTATGCAGGGGATTTGACCAACAGAGCAATATTCTCTCCCTTGTAGGGGTAGAGGGTATAGCGATCGCCATAGAAAGAAGTGTAGGATGTCGATTGCGGCGTGCCCGAATTTTTAACAATGATGGGCAGGAATGTATTGGTTACAGGCGCTTGCCCGGAAGTGACGGATAAACCTGTAAAAAGCTGACAGAAAATAAATAAGAGTAATAGAATGGATCGATATATTATTCGGGAGTGCGATTTGGTCCTGGTACCTGGGTGACGATCCATATGCTGGTGTGAAGTAGCCAATATTTGTTTCCTCTTAATAATAAGGATTGTTGAATAACTCGTTTTAACTTAGAAAAACCGGATCTATTTCATCCCCGTATAAATTTCCTCGTCTATGATATCACCAATGCCCTTTTATTTTAATGGTAAAAATCCGTTTTAGTAAGAAATCGGTGAATTTTCACCCCATTCACATACGACAATGATTCAACCCAATAGCCCTATGCTGCATTGAAGCATGACTGGATAAAAAAAGGGCGGGTCCATGACCCGCCCTTCCAACATTATCGAGATTGTTTTTCTTCTCTGTTTACGGCAATAACTGCGTCCAGGTGGCGCCGCCATCTTCCGTGTGATAGAAATTCAACGGCGTCCAGGTGCTGTCATCCGGAGTAGTCAGCAACCAGCCGGATTGTCCATCCACAAAATCCACCTGCAGGATGGTCTCGGTGGCCGGGATGCCGCTCAGAGCCATCGCCGACCAGGTCATGCCGCTGTCTGTGCTGCGATAAAGACTCATATCGGCAGCAATCCAGCCGGAGGTCGCGCTATCAAAGTCCACATCGTTGGCATTTTGCACCATACCCTGATAGACCCAGGTCTGGCCGCTGTCGTCGGTGCGATAGATCAACAGATAGGATTCGCTGGCGTCGGTCAGCATTCGCACGGGCAGGTAACCTGCCGTGCCGCCCACGAAAACGGGCTGCTGGACTTCTTCAAAGCTGTTGCTGACGCCTGCCGGCAGGGCAATATCCGTTTCCAAAGCCCAGTTCGCGCCGCCATCCACCGTGGCGTAGAAGTAGAAATAGTCGGTCATCGGGACATCGCCGCCGATCCAGCCGTGGTTCATATCCAGGAAGGTCAGCCCGCTTTTATGTCCGCTGCCGGGCAGGGAGGCCGTCGTCCCGGGTTCATGGGTGAACACCTGCGTCCAGTTTGCACCACCATCGATGGTTTGATAAAGGGCGACATACTGGGAACCGGCACCTGCGCCGAGATCCACCAGGGCATAACCACCGTTCTGGTCCAGGAAGAAATACCGGGCGTTATCAAAGGGCACCGGCTCGGTGATCCAGGTCTGGCCGCCATCCGTGGTGTGATAGAGCGTGGCGCTGCCGCCGCCAAAATTGCTGGGGGTCACCCAGGCGGTGTTTGCATCCAGATAGAAGGGCGAGAGCCACCAGGACGTGACGCCGGAAGGCAGCGTCCCCAAAGAGACCGGGGTGGCATCCAGCCAGGTCTGGCCGCCATCAAGGGTGGTGAGGATATTGTTGCCATCCTGGGTCACGGCCCAGCCCTGCAGGGGCGTGAAGAACGAAAAATCGAAGATCACGGGGCTGGAAAAGACGGGCAGGCTGGAGGTCGGGCCTTCAGTCGCGGTCTCGGTTGGGGCTTCGGTTTCCGTCTCGGTGGGCGGCAGGGTGGTTTCTTCAGTCGGTATGTTGGTTTCGGTGGGGGTCGGGGTGTTCCACGGCGCCTGACAGGCCAGCGCGGCCAAGACCAGGGCCAGAATGCTCAATCCAATCGCGATTTTATTTTTCATATTGTCCTCCAAATCATAAATGTATTCCGTCTGGCAATCTACATCCAGACGGCTACCGAGGGTGAAAGGTTCCATAACGTGAGGGGAAAATTTTAATGCTTTATTTGTCTGCTTCACTTTCAGCATAGCACAGCGCGGAATACAAAGTCAACGAGAATGGAGGATCTTAATGAAACTCTTACATCAACGGGTTTTGTCCCGTTTGGTACTTTCTTTAACATTCGTTATAATTAATTGAACGGAAGCCTGCCTTTTTCCTGGTTCTTTTCGAAAGGAGCGATAATGTCCGAAATTAAATCGGTCGTCAAACGGGATGGGTCGGTTGTTGATTTCACCCCCCAAAGGATCACCAATGCCATCTACCGCGCCGCGGTCGCCGTCGGCGGACGGGATAAAGCTACGGCAGAAAAACTCTCCGCTGAGGTCGTGCGGGTGTTGGAAGCGCAAACCCCCGAAGGCGAAGTTCCCACCGTTGAACAAATTCAGGACGCGGTTGAAAAGGTCCTGATCGAAAAGGGGCACGCCCGGGTGGCGAAGGCCTTCATCCTTTACCGGGCGGAACGGGCGGAGCTACGCGAGAAGCGGGCGGATCGCCGCGCCCAGCCTTCCAGCAATATCCCCTGGTCCAAACTCTGGCGGGTTTTGGATTGGGCGGTGGATCACAACGTTCACTCGGTGGAGCACCTCAACGAGCGCATCCGCAAAGGTGAGATTTCCCAAATCGTGGCCGAATCGGAAGCCTTCTATAACGAAGATGTTGAAAACGCCGCCAATCTGGCCGCGCTGCGGAAGGATGACCTGCGGATGGTGATCATCGCCGGGCCGTCCTCTTCGGGCAAGACCACCACGACCATCAAGATGGGTGAGCGGCTGGCGCGCTATAACATGCGGCTGGTCACGCTGAATGTGGACCATTACTTCTTTGATCTGGAAGTGCATCCCAAAGATGAGTTTGGCGATCATGACTTTGAGACGCCCCAGGCTCTGGATCTGGAACTGATCAACGAGCACCTGAACCGGATGTTCGACGGTGAAGAGGTGCGGATCCCCTTCTATGACTTCAAGAGCGGCACCCGCCATCTGGATCACACGCCAATGAAGCTGCAGCCGAATGACGTGATCCTGATTGACAGCCTCCACGGGCTTTATCCCGACATGACCAAGGATATCGCCCCGGAGCGGATCTTCCGGCTTTATATCGAACCCCTCTTGCAGCTCAAGGACCCGGAAGGGCATTACGTCCGCTGGACGGATATCCGCCTGATCCGCCGGATGCTGCGGGACCAGGCGCACCGGGCTTATGACCCCACCAAGACCCTGCTGCACTGGCACTATGTGCGCTCCAGCGAGCTTCGCAATATCATCCCCTATGTGAACACCACGGACTACATCGTCAACAGCGGCATGCCTTATGAGATGTCGATGTATAAGGCCAAGCTGTTCCCCGAGTTCAAGCGCTGGACGGAGGAATATGCCGATGACCCGCTGCGCAAGGACGCCTTTGAGCGGGCCAGCCGGGTCTATCAATTGATGCAGTCCCTGGACGCCATCGAGGACGATTCGGTCGTGCCGGAGAACTCCGTGATCCGCGAGTTCATCGGTGGGAGCATTTACGAGTATTGAGCGGATGAGAAATTAGGAAACAATTAAGAGGCTGTCCCAAAATCAAGGGACAGCCTCTTTTTTGTTGGGTTCGGTTCTGGCAGGATGCCGAACTGTCACATGCGCTGCGCGGCATGTGACCTACTTTTTTAGCTTCCCCGCAAGGGGAAGGCTGGATATTAGAAAAGTTTAGTAAGGTGGATTAGCCACTTATCTTACCGGTTGATATATTTGTCAAGCTCTTGATAAATATATTTAACTAATCTCGTTGCATGCTATAATGTGTGAAACCAGTATATTAGGAGGGTGTGATGGAACAAGGGAATGGGAATGAATCGGAGAAACAACCTAGTTAAGGATTTGTTATATATGTCATTATTGCCGTAATTTTTGCATGTATACTAATCTACGCTTTTGGAGGATGTTCAAACAGCTCAAGTAGCACAACCACATCGTCCAGAAGCGTATCAAATCCACGAATTATTTACGAAATCACAGGTACAAAAGTAAATAGTGTGTCTCTAACCTACGAGAACGATTCTGGTGGCACAAATCAGGGTGATTACGAAGTCCCGTTTAAGAAGACATTTACCAATTTTGAGGCTTATGATTTTGTTTATATCTCAGCTCAAATCATCTCGCCAACCAGCGGTGCAGGTTCTATAACTTGTAAAATTTATCAGGATGGTGAGGTCATTGCTGAGGCAGAAGCAAGTGGTTTTCCGAACATTGCTACATGTAGCGGAAGCGTAGAGCCATAAAAATAACCAAATAATTTTTATCCTTTAGAAAGCAGCCTTATTAACAAGAGGGGATTTTGATTTTTTCCCTCTATTACCTTTTATTTGCCGTTCTTGGTCCCATTCGAATGACAAAATAACTAGGTAGTCAAATTCAGTTCTTTATTTAATTAAAGCAAAAACCCCGGACTGTCTCTCCGGGGTTTTTGATTGGGAACGACTTCCCGTAATATTTATTTCAGCGCATCCAGCCACTTTTGGGCGATCTTGCGGTTGCGGTTTTCCAAAATCTGCATGTATTGCACCAGTTTATCACAAACATCGGCCAAATCTCTGCTTTTTGAATTTGATTATTTTTGTAATAAGGTGCTGGGAGCGGGGGCCTTCACCACGATCAACTCCAACAGCTCATCATTGAGGTTCCTGACATCCATCTGGGTCTTATAGGGGATTTTCAGTAAACTGCCCGAGTGATAGATATGGGGATCCTGACCATTCAATCCAATCGTCAAAGTTCCTTGAAGGACCGTCATATAGACATTCGAGTTTGATATATGGATCGGCAAGCCTTCGCCCTTTGCGAAGCGCATATGAATGTAATCCAGATTATCGTCTTGAATTACCTTATCCACCTTTTTATCCTGGTTTAAATTCAGATCGAATACTTCTTCAACTTTAGTCATGGAACCTCCTTTATTCGTCAACTAATTCCCGGCCATCATTGCGGGGACATCATTTTCAACACTGTCAATCGTTTGAAGATCAAACTGTTTGACTAGGACTGAGACAACGTTGGGTGAGAGGAATGCCGGCAGCGTTGGGCCAAGGCGGATTTTGCGAATTCCCAAATGGAGCAAAGCGAGCAGCACGATCACTGCCTTCTGTTCGTACCAGGCGATATCATACGAAATCGGCAGGTCATTGACATCGTCCACGTTGAAAGCGCCCGCCAGCGCCTGGGCGGTTTTGATAAGTGAGTAGGAGTCGTTGCATTGCCCGGCATCGAGTACCCTTGGAATTCCACCAATCTCCCCAAGGGCTAACTTGTTGTAGCGATATTTGGCGCAACCGGCTGTCAGGATCACGGTGTCCTCTGGCAGCGCTTCCGCGACATCGGTGTAGTATTGGCGGGATTTCTGCCGTCCGTCACAACCACCCATCACCACAAAACGTTTGATGGCGCCTTTTTGAATGGCGTCGATAATGGTTTCCGCGTGGGCCAGAACTGTCTGGTGAGCAAAACCCGTGGTGATCGATTGGTCTTCCAGTGGTTGCGGCTCAGGGCAGGTTTTTGCCAGGGCGATGATCTCAGAGAAATCTTTTTGCTTTCCCGGTTTTCGATCTGGAATATGGGTGCAGCCCGGATAGCCTGCCATTCCCGTGGTAAAGAAGCGGTCGGAATACTCGGTTTTGGGCCGGACAATGCAGTTTGTGGTCATCAGGATTGGGCCGCCAAACTGGTCGAATTCCTCACGTTGCTGCCACCAGGAGCCGCCGTAATTGCCGACAAAATGCCCATATTTTTTGAAATGGGGATAAGCATGGGCAGGGAGCATTTCTCCATGGGTGTAAACATTGACCCCTGTGCCCTCGGTCTGTTGAAGTAATTCCTCCAAATCCAGAAGATCATGACCACTCACCAGGATACCGGGTCCGGGCTTCACACCAAGATAGACCTGAGTGGGTTCCGGGTGGCCATAGGCTTCTGTATTGGCTTTATCCAACAGAGCCATGGTCCGTAAGCCCATTTCGCCTGTTTTGAGAACCAGCCCGGTCAGTTCTTCAACGGTCAGATTATCTTTTGTTGTTGCCTCAAGCATATCCTGAATGAATTGAAGAATCGCGGGGTCTTTTGCTCCCAAAACATAGGCATGGTCGACATATGCCGCAATTCCTTTTAATCCATAGGTGATCAATTCGCGTAAGGACCGGATATCCTCATTGACAGCCTCATCGGTCATTACACCCACTTGTGATGCTTTTTCCGATAAAGCTTCCACTGAGTACGATTCAGGCATCCAGGACGCCCAATCCGGGCCTGTTCCCGGGCAGGGCTTGTTGTGCAGTTCTGCACAGCGCGCCTGAGCATCAGTTCGAAGGGCTTCGCGCCGTTTCACAGCCTCTTCGATCAATTCAACGAAGCGACTCTCATCGAAATTAGCGTTGGTGATCGTGGCGAATAGACCTTCTGCAACGAAAAGATCCGTGTCCTCATGGATCACACCCATGGATCGACCGCGAGTGCCCCAAAACGAAATGCCTTTCAACAGATAGATCAGCAGGTCCTGAAGGTTGGCGACACCAGCGGTTTTTCCACACATCCCCCGCGTAACACAGCCTGTGCCATTAAATGTTTCCTGACATTGATAGCAGAACATCTCTGACGACATAAAAACTCCTTGCATAGAATATTTTTCAGCGTCTCTACTATAACTTACTAATTAGGTAAATAATATGACTTATGTCGCATTAGAACGCACAAAACCGAAGCATTCTGGGAGAAGTTCTTTTTAGGGTTAATCAACAAATTACCCTTTCGGCCTCTTAGTTGTTTGAAGCTGAAAGGGTAAGCAGAGTAGAGTTTGGTTTGAAGAAGAAACTTAATTAAAGAATTGCATTCATGCTGCTAAGAACAAGTATGGCGAGACCAAGAAGCGTATTTACCAATAATAAAGCCATACTCGCTTTTTTCTTACCTTTATCTTTTGAGGACGCTGCTTTTCGGAATAGGGTTGACCTTATTACGGCGATCAAAGTCATTAAGATCACAAGGATATGTTTTATGGAGAGAATGGTTGAATATGGGCTGTTAAAATTGAATAATCCGTTGCTCTGCCCAGAAAGTCGGGTCATTAACACGCCTGTCACAAATAACACGATTATTCCCAGATATACCCACCGGCTTTGAAGAGCCAGAATCCGGTCCATGACCCTCCCCTGTGCGTCCGGATCTTTAATTTCTTTTCGGATTGTTGGCAATACGGATATTACCATTGCCAGCATACCACCTACCCATATACTGGTGAATATATTGTGGAATGAGCGGACGAGTGTTGGGATGATGAGGTTAGGCATTTCTTCTCCTTGTTAAAAACTAGTAAAGGTTCCTAAAAATAATAAATTTTGTTTATTGGAATTATATAAATATTAATTGCAGATAACGCCTGTTTTTACAGCTTTCTTACACGGATAATGTTGTTTTGTTTGATTTTTTGCTAAATGATGGGAGGTAAACCCTCTCCTTTTTACTTTAGAAAAGTAAAAACCCCGGAGAGACAGTCCGGGGTTTTTGAATGGGAACAACTTCCCTGTAATTGTTATTTCAGCGCATCCAGCCACTTTTGGGCGATCTTACGGTTGCGGTTTTCCAAAATCTGCATATACTGCACCAGTTTATCACAAACATCGGCCAGGTCCCAGCTTTTGGCCTGAATGGTTTCAAGCACGGCCTGGCGGGTCTTCTCGGTCAGCCGGGTTTGGGTCAGGATATCCACCAGCCGCCAGGAATCATGCGCTTTGCGGATTTCATCGATGGTCAGGTCTTCCAGCCGGGCCAGCGCCGCGTCCATGATAACGCGTCCCTGACGGGGATCAGCACTTTCCACATAGATGCGGTTGATCGGCTCCGTGCCGGAAGCGCGCACCCGCAGTTGGTAGCGGTCATCGCCGTTCTTATCCCGCAGCTGCATCTCGGCCACGTCATAGCGGATGCCGCCCAGATAGGCCAGATCCATCCCGGCCACTTCGGGTTGCGTTTCTTCCTGGGGCAGGTCGAGGTAATAGCTGATGAAGGCTTCTTTGGCCTCCAGCGGTGCGTCCACATCGGTGCGGCCGGTGTTGGAAGTCGGGTCATCGGGCGAACTGCCGTAGGATTTCCACAGCCCTTCCATCTTGACCGTGTCTTCCCAGATGGCGGAGATGGTGGTCAGCGGATTTTCCTCGCGGGTGCCGAAATAGGCCAGCATATCCATGATCAGCAGGTTGGCCCAGGGGCCGTCCTTGTCGGTCAGGTGGCCGCGGGTGGTCAGCCCGGAGGATTCCTCGCCGCCGATCAGAACCCGATCCCGCCAGTTGGCGGGCAGTACCTTTTCGGATTGATAAGCCCGGTCGGTGCGGCGGATTTCCTCGATGTACTTGATTCCCACCGGCACCAGGAAGGCGTTTTTGAGAACGCGGTCTTCCCGGGTGCCGATTTTAATATGGTAGAAGGGGTGGCTGACATAGCCGGGCAGCGCGCCTTCGGCCGGTTTGTTCTCCTCATTGCCCTTGATCTTGCCCGCCAGGACCTCGATCAGGGGCGAGCCGGTCTGGGTGGCGATCACCCGGCCGGTCAGCCCGCGCTCGATGCCCAGATAGCGGATCAGCATCGGCAGGATCTGGTTGGGGCGGAAATAGATGCCGCCCTTATCCACGATGCCGAAGCGGTCGGCGTCGGTATCCATACCCATGCCCAAATCGGCGTCCAGTTCCTTGACCTTGGCCTTGAGAGGATCGATGAAGGGCTCTTCCGGGTTGGCATAGTCCAGGCCGGTCAGGTTGGGGTCCCGTTCGGCGTGGATCACGGTGTAGCGCACCCCGGCTTCACCGGCCAGACGGGTGAGATAGCCGCGGCCGGAGCCGTGGAACTCGTCAATCACGATCTGCTTATCGGCGAAGAACCTGCGGATGCGGTCGAAGTCAATTGAAATGCGGGCGTTGCCCTTGCCGTTTTGTTTGAGCCAGCTTACGTAATGATCGATTGGGTCAAAACCGCGCAGCAGGCCGCGCTCCCGGGCATCCACCAGGTCGGTGGTGCGGGCGCCGGCATCCAACATCTGCAGTTCGTTGATATGGAAAGCGAGGTAATCGGTCACATTGGAAGGGGCAGGGTAGCCCAGGCGGGGGTTAAACTTGATCCCCTGCCATTCGGGCGGGTTGTGGCTGGCCGTACAGATCAGCAACCCGGCAACTTCGTCGGCGGGGAGGTAATCCGTCAGGTAGTAAACTAGGGCGGGCGTGGGGGTATCCCGGCTGGCGAAATCCACCAGGAAGCCATTCGCCAGGCAAACCTCGGCGGTCCATTCCGCCACCCGGTCAGCGTTGCGGCGGGTGTCGTACCCGATCACGATCCGCTTACCTGCCAGGTTTTCATGGCCCACAAAATCGGGCACATCCAGGTCATTGAGATAATCGCAGACAGCCTGCACCACCTGGCGCGCCCGGGGTTCGGTGAAGTCGGCGTCCCAGCGGCCGCGCACGCCCGAAGTGCCAAAGCGCAGGTATTTACGGTCATAGATCATCCGCAGCAGGCCCAGGGATTGATGGTCGCCGGTCAGGCGAGGGTCAAGCGTCCGCAGCCGAAAGCTGTAGAATCGCTCGTAGATATTGGCGATCTGGACCACCCGGAAGGGCATCCAGCGGTCGGGATCCAGTTGGTAATCCATGCTATCCAGCAGGGGGAGAATTTCGTAGTTGATGGCTTCCCGCAGGCTGTCAAAGATCG
>CAYUSC010000014.1:0-1821 GCA_964447265.1 uncultured Candidatus Brevefilum sp. | reverse complement strand
CGGTTCAGAGCGTTAAATTTGGCCCCGAATTCGGGGATCTCCAATTTATCCATAGTTGGTGAGAGAGAGGTCATGAAGTTCTCCTTGGGTTTCCAAAGGTTCGTGTGAATGTCATTTTACCAATCCGGTGCGGTTTCAGTCTTCCCGTTTGACCAGTCCGCCCTGGGTCACATTGAGCACTTCGAGGAAGCTGCCTTCCGGCGTGCCGGTGGCGGATTGGACGGCTTCGCAGAGTGCAAAGGCTTTTTGGGCCAGTTCCGCTTCGGTATGGCGGGTGTCGGCTTCCAGCATCAGGCGGACTTTTGGCTCCGTGCCGGAATAGCGCAGGTTCAGGCGGGTCAGCCCGACCAGGTCGGTTTCGATCTGATGTTTGAGGGTTTCAACTTCAGGCAGGGTTTCCAGGTCCAGCTTTTCGGCCACCCGGGCGGAAGCGATCACCTGGGGATATTTATGGATGCTTTCGGCCAGGCTGGCAAGGGTCTCGGCCCCGCTGGTGAGGAAGGCCCGGATCAGATAGATCGCGGAGCGGATGCCGTCGCCGGTGGCATGGGTCGGGTCCATCAGGATGATATGGCCGGATTGTTCCCCGCCCAGGCCGACTTTGCCGGGCTCGGGTTCTTCGTCCATCATCTGCTGCAGTTCGGCCATTACGTATTTATCGCCCACGGGGGTCTCGATGAACTGGATGTCGCGATCCGCAAAATACTTAACCAGCGCGCCGTTGCGCATGGTGGTGCTGACGACGGTATCCCGCAGCAGGCGTCCCTGAGATTTCAGGTCATCAGCCAGGATCGCCAGCATGTGGTCGCCATCCACCAATTCGCCATTTTCGTCCACAAAGATCACCCGGTCGGCGTCGCCATCGAAGACAATCCCAAAATTGGCCTGGTGGGCCTGGATCAGGTCCGTCAGGTTCTGCGGTTCCCGCCGGACGTGCTCGGAACCGGCCAGCTCGTTGATGTTGGCGCCGGTGGGTGAGGCATTGATCACCACCACATCCGCGCCCAGGCGAGAGAACACCTCCGGAGCATACCAGGAGGCCGCTCCATTGGCGCAATCCAGGGCCAGCTTGATGCCGGAAAGATCCAGGTTGGGGTGTTCGCCGACGAGGTCTTCAACATACAATTCCCGCAGGTCCTTGCCGTCAATCTGGCGGCCGAATGATTTGGCTTTGGCCTGGCTGAGGTCGATGGGGGCATCCACCAGGGCTTCAATCGCCAGTTCGATATCGGGGTTCAGCTTATGCCCTTCGGCATTGAAGAACTTGATCCCGTTCTCGTCCACCGGGTTGTGGGAAGCGGAAATCACCACCCCGGCTGTGGCGTTGATTTTGCCAACCACAAAGGCCACCCCGGGCGTGGTGATCACACCCAGGTCAATCACGGTGGCGCCGCCTGCCAGCAGGCCGGCCGTGAGCGCGCTTTGCAGCATCTGGCCGGAACCGCGGGTGTCACGGCCGATCACAAAGGTGGGGTGAGAAGTGGTCTGTGAAAGGACGACTCCGGCCGCATAGCCCAGCCGGGTCGCAAACTCGGGCACCATCGGGGATTGTCCCACATGGCCGCGCACCCCATCGGTTCCAAAGTATTTTCGTTTTTGATTGGTTGCCATTAGGCTGTCTTGCTCCTATCCTGCTCGTACAATAGTCTTTTAAAAAGAAAGCTGTCCTAAAACTAGATTTTCAGGTCGGCTTCACGAATTCTCTTATTTTATCTGTAAATCCGCCACCACCGGGAGGTGATCGGAGGCGCGCTTGGCCAGCTCGCCGGTCTCAATCCGGCAGGAATAATCGATCAGCCGCTCGCGGGGGTAGAAGAAGAT